>JBCCGX010000172.1:0-12261 GCA_039029035.1 Acidobacteriota bacterium
GCGGGAGCTAGCACCGGCTCCGGATTGCTACATCGATGCGGCGGACTTCGAATCGCCGGCCGAGCTCGCGGCCCACCTGCGGCGACTGGTCGACGACGAGGCGGCCTACGCCGAGCTCCACGCCTGGCGACAGCGGCCGCTTGCACCTGCGTTTCAGGCGTTGGTCGACCGCGTACGCCAGCCGACCTTCGTCCGTCTGGCGGCTGCCATTCGCCAAGCTCAGGGGCGTTCGGGCGAGCTGCCGAGGGCAGAATCGAGCAGCGGTTCCACTAGCGCCGGTGGGTAGCGCTTGGCACGCATGGTCAGCAACTTGCCGTCCTCACCGCGATGGATACAACGCCAGACGACCTCGCCTTCGCGGGTGGCTTCGAACATCTAGAAGACGGCACCGGAGCGGGCAGTACTGGAGAAGGCAGTAGCGGCGGGCTCGTCGACCCATAGGGTGGGAGTCTTGCAAGGGGTGCGGTCAAGCGTTGCGGTGACGAATGACGACGTTCGGCATGCCCCAGGGCTGGATGCCCATGTCAAGCGCCAGAATGCCGAGACCCTCGGTGTCGAGCTCTCCCTTCACCCCCCAAGGGCCCGGGTCGCGCGCCGCAGGGTTGGCCGCGCCGTAGGGAAAGCTCGGGAAGATCAGGCCGTCGCGATGTAGGTCGGCGCGAACCCAGAGCATGGTACCACCGACAGCATCGAGGCGTACGAGGTCGCCCTCTTGGCGCAAGTCGCTGAGATGGAGACGCCCCTGATCGCGCCAGGCGTTGAGATCGAAAGTCTCGTCACGGTGTTCGTGCAGGCAGTGAGGATGCACCAGGTCGCGGCCGGTGGCGAGGAAGGTCTCGATGATGTCGGCCGGTGCCTCGACCACGTCGACGTCGATCCACAGTACCCAAGCCTGGTCGCCGAGAGCACGTGACAAGAGATGGTTGCGGCTCTTCGAGATCACGGCGCGGCGGGCGATCTGAAAGGGCGGCGCCCAGCGCGGAACGCCCGGCGGCAGCTGGAAGCCAAAGTCTCTCTTCCAGATCCGCGACTCTTTGCGCCGGCCCTCGATGCGCGGCAGACCGGTCTCAAACACTTCCCACGAGGCGTCTCGGCTATCGCTTTCCAGGAGGCCGATCGAGATCAGCTCCGGCGGATAAGACAGGCGATCGAGCAGGCGGCAGTAGCTCTCGAAGCAATCTGCCGCGTCTTTGATCGGCGTCAGGATCAAGACTGAGTCTTCGGATTTAGGCATCGTTCGAGGGCCTCGTTGGAACAGTCTGGGCGGCGGGCTCTTGGAGAATCAAGGTGTTCTTCGTCCGTTCCATTTCGTTCCATTTCACTGTCTGACGGTTTTCACTGTCTGACGGTTGTCACTGTCTGACGGCCTTCACTGTCTGACCCATTCGTCGCAGCCTTCGAAACGGCAGAAGAGGCCTACCGTGGCTTGGATCCACCGGGATTGAAAGGGGATCGGCCGGCGCCCTGGGCCCGCTGTCGCATGAAGGACTGCAGGTAGCGCCGCGCCTCCCGGCGGATGAAGTCGGCCTCGCCGCGGACCGCCCGTGCCAGGGCCGGCATCGCGGCAAGGCCCAGGGCCTCGATCTGACGCCAATCCTGCGCCGCGATCGCCTGGTGCGCCCGTAGCACTTGGCTGGGCGGGTCCTCGGGCCGGCGCAGGTCGCCACGTTCGAGCAGAGCGGTCGCCGCGGCGGCGCGGACTTCGGGCCAGCTGTCGTCGAGGGCTCGGCGCAAGGCTTCAGCGACCACTTGCAGCTCGAGCAAGGGCGCCGACTTGCGTGCCGCCGCCGCGCGCAGTGCCGGATCCGCGCTGCGGAGTGTCTTGCGGAGGACCTCGCCGGCCGCTTCCGATGGCTGTCGCAGCCCGCCGAGGGCCGCGACCAGGAGGGTACGTCGACCGTGTGAGAGGACCAACTCGCTGTCTTCGAAGACGCTGCGTTCCAATTCGCTGGTGGCTGCAGGTTGGCAGAGACTCTCGCAGCGCCGCGCGCCTCGCGGATACCAGTCGGAGTCGAAGGAGCCAGCCCAGAGCAGCAATCGAACGGGACGTTCCAAGAGGGCCCCGAGATGGGCAACCCAGCCATCCACGGAGACGATCAAGTCGGCGGCTCGGATCAGGTATTTGAACAGTCGTATGGCGCGGTCGGCCGGTTCGAGGTCCGGCCGCTCGCACAGCGGGAGGGCGGGATCCGCGGGATCGGGCGCGATGGCGAGATGCTCCCGGCTCTCTGGCCGCGTGCGGGAGAAGGCCGCTTCGATGACCGAGGTCGAACCCCAATCGGTCCCCGTGGGCAGCACCACGACGCGATAGCCCTCGGCGACGAGTCCGTCGAGATCCGCCGCCAGCCGGTTGCCTTGCGAGCGACAGAGGCCCTTGATCTCGGCGAAGCCGCCGAAGGGCTGCACGACCGCCAGAGGTCGCGTCGCCTCGCCTTTGAGTGATTGGATGTGGCTCGCGGCCTCTGGCGAAGGAGAACCGACGAAGGGAGCGGCGAAAGCTCCTCCCCCTTCTCCGACCCAAGGCAGCCCCAAGCGTAGCGCCAGGAGCTCCAGGCTCTCGTAGGCGTCGTGCGGACCGTCGCGCAGCGCAGCGAAGTCGGCGACCAGATCGAGGCCGCCAACTCTCGCCTGGCGGAAGAAGAGGTGATTGTGCAGGGTGGCGGCCTCGAAGCAAAGCTCGGCCTCGCTAGCGATGTTTCGTAAGAACGCGGGAAGCCAAGGCAACTGACGGATCTCGGGGGCAAAGACCTCGTCGAGCCAGACGACGCCTTCGAATCCCTCGGCGACGAGGCGCCGCACACGCTCGGCTTGGTGAATCGAATGGCAGCGGATTCGGGGATGATCGTAGAGATGGCGGCGACGGGTAACGAGGTCCACCGAGGCGTCGGGGTCGATAGCAAGAAGGAGTGCCAGCAAGGTGCCGGCACGTAGAATCTCGTCGCCTTGGCCGATGTCGAGGTTCTGAACGAAGAGAATTCGGCGCACGACCCGTCGATCGAGCTGGACCGCGGTCTCCCGGCCCGGCACGAGGACGGGGCGGCGTGGAACGGATCGCGAAGTCTGGCGGGCGGCCTGCCGGTGCAGCAGCGCGCGGCTGTAGGGCCATCGAGGCTGGGTGCCGAGAGCCTCTTCGAGATCGGCGACGCGTCGGCTCTCGACGGTGCCCTGCCAGCTCCAAGGTTCGACGACCTCTACCAGAAAACGAGCGCCCAGGCGGAAGCCTTGCAGCTCCTCCGCTAGCGCGACGAGGTCGTCGATCTCGAGCGCTTCGGGCCTCCAGCCTACCCATGCTCTCGCCAGCAGCAGCTTGAGCTCGGGTCGGCAGGGGAGCGCGACCAGGTTCGGGACGGGATCGAGCCCTGGCGCCAGGTCGGGTCGGGCGAGTAACGCCGCGAAGAGTCTAGCCGGCCCGGGATCGGGCTCGGTTTCGCCTAGGCCGTCGAGAAAAGCTGAGACCAGGTTCGAAGATCCTAGATCGGGGCGCTGCAGGACCAGTGCGGCGAATACGGACCGCGCTTCCGAGCGGCGAGCGCGTTGCCCGCTTCGCAGCTCCATAGCCAAGCCGGACACGTCCTCGTCTCGGCAGGTGTCGGGTTCACGGAGCAGGGTCGGTAGGATCGCGTCGAGGTCCATCGTCGAAATCTAGCAGGCTGTGAGTCCGATGCAGTCCGGAGAACGCGATTCCGCTGTCTCTCGCGTTGCCGGCGTCACGCGCGGCGGACCCGAAGCCGCAGAGGCCGAGATCCCGTCCTTGCGCTTCGATCTAGTAGCCATGCGCGCCAGGTTCAAGGCCAGCTCGCGCAATCCGGCCCCCCCCGGCTCGATCATCCCCGACGAACCAGCGATCGAGAGGATGGCTCTCAGGAAGAGTATTGGGCCAGGCAACACAATTGAACGCCATGGTTGAAATGAACGAGACCGCTAGGCGTCCGTTCGGCGGAAAGGTGAGGACTACCGCGGGTCACTGATCGCCCCAATAGCGTTCCAGGGCCAGCCTGACGTCATTGTATTCCTCCAGAAACTCATTCGTCTCTTCGAGAAGCCTCAACGATTCACGCTCGACGAACTCCAAGAAACTTCGAACTGCCGTCGCTTGCGGGAAAGATAACATTTCGTATCGCTGGCGCAGGTAAGCATTGAGGCCATCGTCCCGCTTGTGAAGTGTCAGGTTGAAGACGACCCTTTCTAGTAGTTCTGACTCATGGTCCGGCGCGGAAAACAAGACGATGGATCGACAGATATATGCCGGAATATAGAAGCGCCAACTTTCAGGCGTGAAATGTGACAGGGCCGCGTCACACTCGTCGATTGACTCACCTGGAACATCAAGCCAATCTTCTTCGGGATCACGTAAGCCGGCATCGCGCCAATCCTGCCCATGTATCCGACGTGCTAGACCTTGGTCGGTCAGCTGCGCTTGGTGCAGCGACTGATGCGGGTCGCGAGTCACGCCGGCAAACGCTGCTTCGATTTCTTTCAGAATTGCTGAACTATCCATAAAGACCTCTGAAGTCTCGACGATGGCGAGGTTTGGACCGGAGGGATGAGAAAGCAAAGCGGCGGACGGTCGAGAGATTGACGTTGCCTCTCGTGGCCTGATGTTGCATAGGACCGGTGGGAGTGAGGTAAAGGAGGAACTCAAGATGGGATGGGGTGACTCGCCGACGGATTACGCTGTGTCCAAGTGGAGGCGATCACTTGAAACCGTCCGACGTAGCATCGGGCCGCCAGATTCTCCCAAGGGAAGAGCTCATTCTGCAACAGGCGCCTGAATCAAGAAGGACATCATGCCAACTAATTTTAGAGATGAAGCCACTTCCGCGTAATCTATTGAAAGGGTGAAGAAGATGGCAGGCATTCGCAAAGACATCGCGACTCTGGGAACCTGGTCCGACGAGCTCATCTGGTACGCGTTGGCGGTGGGTGAGCTGCGCACACGAGGGCTGGACGTGCGCACGAGTTGGACCTACCTGGCCGCCATCCATGGAATCAATGCACAGGGGTGGCTCGACCAGGGAATCATCCCCCCCGGCACGCCGGCGCCCAGTCAAGGTGAGAGACGCCTGATGTGGGACCAGTGTCAGCACGCCGGGTGGTTCTTCCTGCCTTGGCATCGCGGCTACCTCGCCGCCTTCGAGAGCATCCTTGCCGACTGGATTCGTGGCGAGGGCGGTCCCAACGACTGGGTACTGCCGTATTGGAACTACCTCGATGACACCAACCCGACCGCGCGCGAAATGCCCCAGGAGTTCCTCGACGCGACCCTGCCCGCGCACGCGCCTTTCGGCGCCGGCGATTCCAACCCTCTGGCCAACGCAAACCGGGGACCGGCGACGGTGCTGGGACCGCAACCGTGGATTCCGATTGACATCAGTCTGGACGCGCAAACCAGCCAGGAGGTCTATACTTCAGAGCCAGGTACCCTGGGTTACGGGGGGCCGATCAGCGGGTTCGACCAGCAGGGAAACGCCTTCGGCGCCGTCGAGAGCGATCCGCACAACTTTGTGCATGTTATGGTCGGTGGCGACACGTCGCCCAACCCGACCGGCTGGATGTTCGACCCGGCCTTCGCCGCGCTCGACCCGATTTTCTGGGTGCACCACTGCAACATCGATCGGCTGTGGGCGGCCTGGATGACGGTCCAAGAGAATGAGCAAGAAACCACGCAACCTTGGCGGAACGGTCCTTTTCCGCGCCAGTTTGCGATGCCGACTCCCGGGGCGACGCTCGACGTCTTCACGCCCGGTGAGACTCTCCCCGGCGAACGACTTGAGCCGCAGTACGACTCCCTCACGAGTGGCACCGGCATCACGCCTCCCGCCCCGACGCCTGCCCCCGAGCCTCCCTCTCCGGACCTGGCGGCTATGACCAGCCCTCCCTCTTCCGGACGTGGCGCCTCTGCGCTGTTCGGCGCCAACGATCGCACCCTCACGGTCAAGGACGCCCCGGTCCGCTCCGAGGTCGCTTTGAGGCAGGAGCCCGCCGAGCCGGCCTTCGCCTCCACGAGTGTCACGCAGGAGCGCATATTCCTCAACATCGAAGGGGTCCGCGGCAACGCGGCGAGCGGCGTCTTGATGGCGGTGATCACAACCCCCGGCGAGGCTGCGCAAGAGGGCGCAGAGGAGACTCTGGTCTTCTTCGGCCTCCAGAAAGCGACCATCACGGACGGCGCCCACGCCGGCAACGGTCTGTCGGCGACTGTCGACGTCACCGGCAAGGTTCGCGCGCTGCAAGAGGCGAGCGGCGAGCCGCTCGAGAAGCTCGAGGTCATCTTGTCGCAACCGACCGAGGCTTCCGGCGAGGCGATCACGGTCGATCGCATCAGTCTCTACCGGCGCCGGGGAGGCTAGTTGCCCCGTCTGGCGGCGTTCCGCTCGCAGGTCACGCGGGGTGCCATGCCTTGGCTTCTCGCCGCGAGCGCGGTCGCCTTCACGCTGGTCCTGCTTCTCCCCCACCATGGTGGCCTGGCCTCGCTGGTCGCCACCGCTCGCCACAAGGGCGTGATGGCGGCCCTCGTGACCTTGAGCGAGCCGACCATGGTGTGGCGCACGGTGTTGGATTGGGGGTTGATGGTCATCGGGATGATGACGCCGCTGCTCTCGATGCCGCTCGCCTACGTGCGGTTCTCCTGCGCGCCGGAAGCTCAGACCGGGGCGGGCGCCGCCTTCCTTCTGGCTTACCTGGGCTGCTGGTGGGGCGCCGCGGCCCTCTTCGTACCGGCGCTCCTCGTACTGGCCTCCGTCACGCTCAACGCCACGACCCTCGGTCTCGCGTTCGCGCTCGGCCTGACCTGGAGCGCTTCGCCCTGGGCGCAGGCGGCCCGCAACCGCTGCCATCGCACGGTCCGGATCGGCGGCCTGCCGCCCCAGGCCTACCGGGACGGCGCCAGGCAGGGTCTGCAGACCGTGAGCGGCTGTATCCTCGCCTGTTGGCCCTGGATGCTGGTGCCCATGCTATCCCACCACGGCCACGTCATTCTGATGGTCGTGGCCACGCTGTATCTGTTTGCGGAGCGAATCGCGCCGCACTCCGCGCCCTCCTGGCGAACTCCGCCGGCCCTGGAGTCGATTTTCGGTCCCGACCGCCTGGTGCGGCTTTCGCGCCGGGTCCGCACCGGCGCGTAACCTCTACCCGTTTGGGCAGGCAGGGGAAAAGCCTACGAGACTCGCGGACGGACGGCTGGACATCGCCGAGGCCATCGCATGGAAGGTTCTTGGCAGTTACAGCTTCCTTCGCGATCGGGTCACTCGTGAGTACGGCGGTCGCCGGAGGGCTTCAAGTCCCGAAGCCTGGCATTGGTCGCCTCAGGGGCTGGGGTCCAAGGACCAGTTCGCGCGCAATCTAGGTTGCGCAATCTGAGATCGGTTCGATCTCGATACCGTTTGCAGGGCGTCGTCACTCCGACGGATGCCCTTGCCAGAGAACGTTCCTGATCATCCACTTCCCGTCGAGCTTGACTAGGTGCATATAGTCAATGCCCCATTCGGCGGTTAGCTTGACACTGGCAGTTTTGTCGAGCACTTCGTAGATCGTGATTTCTTTCAGGGCGTCGACGGGAATCTGGCCGTCGCGGTTATAGCGCCGCGCGCCCTCGAGCAATTGCTCGTAGGTCCGCGGGAACTCGCGGTAGGTTCCCTGTGCATCGCGCTTCCAACCGACTTTGGCAAGCTTCTCATGGACGCTGCGCTCAATGCGATTGGGAGCGACTTCGTACAGCCCCTCGACATAGTCGAGCACCGCGGCGCGAACCGCCTCGACATCCGCCGCGTGAGCGGTGGACAGGGATTTGGCGAGCAATGTGGAGGGCATCGCGGCGCAGGCGAGAAGGACGAAGAGGGCGAGTCGAGGCATGTCGGTTCTCCGATGGAAAATTCGTTGCAGGAGGATTACTGGTTAGGAGGTAGCGAATCGGGCCAATTTTGGCAGGTAGCGAGAGCGGTCACAAGGTTTGATTATCGCACCATGACCGGATACCAGTGATGATGAAAATAGGGGGCTGGGCGTTGCGATAGAACACCCGCCGCTGTTTCGGCGATTTAATCGATACAACGGGCCTGAGCTGGCGTAAGAATCATTCTGTGAGCCATCACCGCGAGAGTCTGTGAGCTGCCGCCGAGAGAGTCTCGGAAACTCCTAAGCCCCCAGCTCCTGTTTCAAGCCCTTCGCGAAAGCCCGTTGGAGCGGTCGGGCATCCACGCCGTTCTACTCTCTGGCTCTCGGTTTTGTAACAAGCTGCGACCGGCGGTGACTATTCAATACAGAGTTAGAGGTATTGGCTCGTTGCATACCACCGATCAATTTTTTTACGACCAAGGAGAATCCCATGCGTTTTCCCCGAAACTCCCTTCGCATCGGTGCCACCGTCCTGCTCGTCGCGTCGGCTGCTACCATCAGTCAGGCGCAAGTGTTCGTCTATCGTGGCAAGATCGATGATCCTCTCACCGCTGATACAGGCCGGCGTTACAAGGAAGTCCAGGTCGGAGACTTCAACGAAGACGGTTGGCCGGACATCTACGCCTGCCAGAGACAGACCAACGGCACCGGCAACGGCACGAACAAGGATCGCGTCTTCCTCAACCAGCAACCGCTGAATCTGAGCAACCTCTCCAACGTTCTGGCGTCGCAGGCACAACCCAGCGCTTTCAATAACTTGATGACCACCCGTGGCTATGACGTCGAGGTCGCCGATCTCGATGGCGATGGCAACGTCGACATCGTGCGGCCGGATGTCGGCCAGGTCGACATCCTCTGGGGGGACGGTAACGGACTCTTCACACCGACCAACATCATCACCGACGGCAGCGGTATCAAGCTAGGCAGTGGTGCTGGCGGCAACGATCCCAACGGCACCGGCAACTATGACGATGTGGCGATCGGCGACCTGGACGCAGACGGCGACTTCGATATTCTGGTCGCTCACTACGACACGACCGGCAACAATCTGTTGTTGCGCAACCGACAAGCGGAAGGGTTGGATCGGACGTTTGACATCGAGCTCTTCGACAACGCCCAGTCGACCCACACGATCAGCGTCGCGGACTTCGACACCGACGGTACGCTCGACGTGGTCCTGGCCAAGACCAACGGCGGGAGCAAACTGCTGCGAGGCGATCGACCGATCTGCGACACGGTGTACAACACGCATCTCAACCTCACCAGCCCCCTCTCCACTGACCCCACCACGGTGGCGGACTTCGTTGACCTGGATCTCGACGGCAAGCTCGACATCTACCTCGCTCGCGTCGTCTTCGGCGACCCCCTGGATCCGATGGAAGAGCAGCACGCGGTGTACTTCCAATCTTCGCCGGGCGGTTTTACCCGCTTCGACGTCCCCGTCGGCGCCGGCGACCCGAGTGTCTATGACTCGCGGTATGCCGACGTCGACCAAAACGGCACGATGGACCTCATCCGGGCCAACATACACTTCGGTGCCGGCTCGACGCTTCAGGCCGTCCGGGTCAATGCCAATCGTACCTACACCGACTTGACTCCCTCCTTCTTCGCCGGAGTCGAGTTCGGAGAAATGGGAGTCGAACTCGCCGATCTGGATCGCGATGGCGACCTCGACCTCGTCCTCGCCGGTTCTTCCGAAAACACCGGCGACCCGAACAGCGGCCATGCGGCCATCCATATCTACGAGAACACCACGATTGTCCTGGTGCCGGGCGAGAATCGGCCACCCACTGCCGAGCCCGATTTCGTGACCACCCTGAAGGACACCACGGTGTCGATTCCCCTGGGCGCTTTCCTCGCCAACGATTCGGATCCTGACGGATCGATTCTCTGGCAAGACTACGATCGCGTCACCGAAATGGGCGGAACCAACGACTGCTGCCACGCGGGCGGTTTCAACTACACACCGCCTCCCGGTTTCGTCGGCATCGATCGGATGAATTACACCATCGGCGACCTTAATGGTGTCGAGACGACCGGCACCATTACCATCACCGTCGTCGGTTGCCCCTCCTGCGCGCAGTGCAAATGATCGGTCGCCACGGACGGCTCGAGAGGGAGAGCTCGAAACTCTTGCTGGCAGTGCGAGTTGGGATCTGTGCGGAGGCCGCCGCAGGAGGCCCAATCTTGGCAGGGGCGGCTCACAGAGAGCTTCGTCATGTGACGATCACCGGCAGATGATCGGACAAACTGCTATGCACTACCTGCTTCGAGACCAAGGACTACGGCGCGGTCCATAGCACCCAATCCGGCGCCCCCGACGGGAATGTCGTATCCGTCGTCAGGAACGTTCCAGTGGGGGCGTTGCGGATCTTACGATCGGCTGTCAGGACCGAGAGTGTGTTCTTGCCGTCGCCATCGCGGCGAAGGGGCAAGTTCGGACCTCATGGCTGCGCGGTGAATCGATCGCCTAAATCCTGAAACGCCTCCGCCAACAAGCTGGGGTTGATCACTTCTCAGCCCACGTCATCATCTGCGGGCTTGGCCGCTAGGTCATGCTCTCCACGTCGAATTCAACTCCTGGATAGGGTAGCCAGCCGCCGCGGGCTCCTCGGCCCTGCCACGGCCTGCCGCAAGAGGCGTGCTCCACCTTGCGCCCGGGTGGTCGACATGGAGACCGCCTACAACCGCGACTCAGTATGTGTGTACGACGAAGCGCATCGACAGCGAGCCTCAGATTCCGCGTGCTAGCATCACGGAAACCGAGACGGGAGGGCACGGAATCCGGTGCTACCTAGGAGGCCGATCCTGTGAGGTGGTTACGTCGGCTTTCGACTCGGCTGCCCGTTGCTCTATGCTCGTTCCTCCCGTGTTTCGCCACCTTGGGGTCTATAACGCCTTACGACGTCTTGGTTTAGGCCGTGGTGACGCCAAGGAATTCAGCCCCCGAAGGAGACTGCCATGCAGAGTAGGGACATTCTGGAACGTCTTGGCGGCGTCATCGCCGAGTCCGCCGCCGAAGAGGTGGATTGGAGCAGCGTCACTGCAGACACGACCGTCGAAGCCTTTGGTTTCGACTCCCTCTCCGTGCTCGACCTCATCTTCGACCTCGACCAAGAATTCGGCACCGAGATCGAAGCTGCCGAGCTGCTCAAAATGGTCACCCTCGGCGACCTCATCAACTACCTGGAAAGGAACCTGCCGGCTTGAAGTGGGGCAACTCCACCGACGCAACCCGCGGCCAAGTCCCCTTCCTTCGCCGCGTCCTCATGTTGCACGTGCTGCCGGCGGTGGTCCTGGCCATCATCCGTGTCCTCGACTGGACCTGGCGCTACCAAGAGATCGGCCGCTCCCACTTCGACGCCGCCCGCGCCTCTGGCAAACCCGTCGTCGGCGCCTTCCTGCACGGCCGCATTTTCCTCCTCCTACGCTTCATGAGCCAGTCCCGCAATGGTCGCTGGCTCTCGATGTGCTCCAAGAGCCTCGACGGCGACGCCATGACCAAAGTCCAAGAGGCTTTGGGCTTCGAGGTCGTACGCGGCTCCTCCAGCCGCGACGGCCTGCAGGCTATCGTCGACATGATCCGCCGCGTGCGCAAAGATCCGGAGTTGGGGTCATGCCTGGCTATCGATGGATCGAGGGGGCCACGGGGCGTCGTGCAAGGGGGGGTGATTTCCTTGGCGCAGCGTACCGGCGGATTGATCGTGCCCGTTACGGCGTCGGCCCGCCCGGGCAAGATCTTTACGAAGGCGTGGGATCGGACGCTGTTGCCTTGGCCTGGGGCGAGGGTGTTCGTGACTTATGGGGAGCCGATGGAGGTTCCGGCCAAGTTGACTGCGGAGAAGTTTGAGGCGTTGCGGTTGGAGCTGGAGAATCGCTTGGTGGAGCTTCAGCGTCGGGTGGATGACGCTTGCGGGTCGGGGGATAGGGCGTATTTTTTGCCTTCGCAGCGGGCGCAGGCAGGCGCTGAGTCCACGTAGATTGGGCTGTCAGGGCTCGGGATTGTCGTGAGTGTTGGGCGGTGGTCTGGGCAAGAAGCGAGCAGGCGGCCGTGCGATTGGCGACCGGGTGAGACACTCTCGGCGTCTTTTCCTCTGATCGGACACCTCACTTTCCGGGAATGTGGCTGGCTCAGGCGGCTTGCCAGCCGTAACGGAGTTGCAGGCCTCACCGATGGCGATTGGACCTGGTCAGGTCTCGACCAAGAACAGTGTCGTGCTTGCTCGGCCTGGGAGCTGTACGCGCGGCTCGAACGAATCGAACAAGTTGCCGCGTGCTCGCTCCACAGGGCCTCTCGGTTGACTAGAGTGCGTGATTCCGCGGGGCTCTAGCCTCCTGGGCACCAGACCGTGTAGGTCAGGGGGCAAA
>JBCCGX010000173.1:0-12138 GCA_039029035.1 Acidobacteriota bacterium
CCATGGTGTGGACATCGCCATTGTGCAGCAGCCGTGGTAGCCAGCGGTGCACGATCAGGCTGGCGGTGGCCAGCCGGCGCTGCCGGGGATCGTCCCAGCTCCAGCCGTCCTCGGCCACCAGGCGGCGGTAGTGCCGATCCAGGCGAGTGATGGCGTCCCCGGTCGAGAAGGCCGCCGCCGGAGCGAAGCGACGGAGGATCTCCGCAGGCCCACGGGTCACGGTGGGATCGAGCAAGAAGTGGTACCCCCAGTGGGTCTCGTCGGCGGCGTCGCCGACCAGCACCGCCTTGACCTGCGGGCGGGCGGCCCGGGCGAGCGCGTCTTGTGCCACTTCCTGCTCCCAGGCCGGCAGCGCACAGTTTTGTATGGCCAGGCGACGGAGGGTGGAGCCCAGGCGGTGGCGATCGACGTCGACCCAGGTCTGCTGCAGGCCGAACGCGTCGGCCGCCTGCCCGGCAAAGGGCGAGTCATCCGCGAGCACGATACGCGACGTGGCGTAATCGAACTCGGCCTGGCCGGCGAAGCGCACGGTGAAGGCGGGCAGGCGATGACCCGCGCGCACCGCCATGGCGGCGAGGAGAGTGGAATCCAAGCCGCCGCTGAGAAAGATGCCGAGGGCCTCGTCCGCTTCCAGGGCGTGGTGCACGGCGTCTTGCAGACGACGGCGAATCGCCGTGGCTTGGGCGCCTTCCTCCGCCGGGCGCGGGTCGAGGCGGTAGCGCCACCAGCGGCGGGCTTCGAGCCCCCCACGGTCGATCCGCAGGAGTTGCCCGGGGGCCAGGTAGGACAGGCCGTCGAACATCGGCCGCTCGACGCCGCTGAAGCACGGCGCCGTGAGGTACTCGGTCACCGCCCACTCGTTGGCCCGCGGCCGCTGGGGCAACAGGGGCACCAGAGCTTTGGCCTCGGAAGCGAAAGCGAAGGTCGACTCACCCTGTAGGAGAACCAGGGGCTTGATCCCCAGACGATCCCGCACCGCCCAGCCCACTTGCTCTTGATCGTCCCAGAGAAAGAAGGCAAACATGCCGTCGAGCCGTTCCAGGCAACTCGGGCCCCAGGCCCGCCACGCCGCCAGCACGACCTCGGTATCGCAGCGGCTGGTGAATCGCCAGCGATCCGCCAGGCTACGGTGTAGGCCGGCGGGATGCCGCAGCTCGCCGTTGTAGACCAGGAAAAAACGCCGGTCCGGGCAGATCCACGGCTGTTGCCCGTTGGCCGCGTCGAGCAAGGCGAGCCGGCGATGGGCCAGGGCGGCGTGGGAGGCATAGGCTTCGCCCTCGCCATCGGGTCCACGGTGGGCCAGGCGATCCGCCAGCCCGCGGAGCTCCGCCGCCGACGCGGTGGCCGGACGATCGAAACGAACGATACCCGCAATGCCGCACATCGAGCTCAGGTACCCCAGTGCCTGCCGGGGCGGGCGGTGGTGGATTGCCAAGCGTAGGCGAGCAGGCTGAGGCTGACCAACAGCGTGCGGTGCTTGGCGCTCAGGGGACGTTGCCAGGCCCGGGAGCGCAAGAACGGAAGAAGATCGGCACGCCAGGATTCCAAGGCCTCGCGGCGCCAGAGCGCCTCGAGATCCGGAGGGGATGCCAAGCGCTCCAGAGGGGGTGCCAGGCGTGGGGTCTTGGTTGCGCCGGTCAGGAAGGCAGGCAACTCGGCGCCGAAGTCACGTCGCAGGCGAGTCTTGGTCGGGTCGGCACCGCGGCGGCGAATGGCCGCTAGAACTTCGGCCTCGACGAAGGGAGCACAAAGCCGCAGCCCCTGGCTTTCGACCAAGGCAGCGATCCACGGCAGGAAGTTGGCGGTGGACGACGCCGGCGCGTGGGCCAAGGCTTGATCGGCACCGTGACCGGTGATCAGGGTGCGGATACCCTGCGCCCGCAGGGCCCTGGCGAGCAGCAGGAAGGCCACCAGGTGCAGGTTGTAGAACGGCACCTCGGCCGCGCGGACCGCCGCCGGCAGGGCATCAACAAAGTCTTTCGCGGTCACTCGAACGATGTGGAGATCACAACCCATGGCGTCGGCCACGCGCTCAGTGTCCTCCAACTCGCAATAGCCGGCCAGGCCACTGGCCAAGGTGGTGACGAGTAGACCGCCCAGGCCCTGGCGCCGGCACAGGTGGAGCAGGAGCGCCGAGTCGAGGCCTCCCGAGAGGGCGAGGGCGACCCCGCCGCCGGAGCGAGCCCGGCGAAGCGCGCGATCGAGCGCCCGCTCCAGGTGCGCGGCGGACGTCGGACTGGCCGGAGGATCCAACCGTGGCACAGACCAGGCCCGCCAGCCACCGAAGCTCGTCGCCTTCAGGCGCTGGCCCGGTGGCACGCTTCGGATGCCCTTGGCACAGCTGCGGCCAGGGAACACTTGCCCGGCGAGCAGAGCGCCCACGGCCAGCCCGTCGGGCCGCACCGGCGACTCGAGCAGGTCGGCCACCCGTGGCGCCACCCGGCCGTCGTCGCGGTAGTAGATTCGCCGCAAGCCATAGGGGTCGCGTTCGAGGGGGCCGCGTTCGAGGGGACCCATCGCCGGTGACGCTGCTTTCCTCGCCGGCTCAACCGACTCCGCCAGCCGCGCCGGCTCAGCGGCAAGCCAAGTCACGGTTCTCGATCTCCCGCAGGTGGAGTTGGCGGTGGGCAAAGAGCTCGCCCTGGCCGCCGAGGCATTGGGAGCACGCCCGCAAGGGGTCCCGGCGCTCGAGATAGGCCTTCAGCTCCTCCACGAGACCGGGCCCTGCGTGCAGCCGAAGGCCATCCTGGCTCGCGGCAACCACGGCGGAGCCCTGGAAGCTCTGCCGATGGACCGGCAAAGTGCACGTGTAGAAGTAGCCGTCGCGGATCAGATGGCAACGGCGGCGCAGCCAGCACTGGGCAAAGACGTCCCTCGTTGCCGTCGGGTCAGCGCGCTCGTGATCCAGGTGCATCTGCTCGAAACGGTCTTGGGTCTTGATGTTGAGCTCCACGCCGAAACGGTCAGCCTGTGCTCGAATCTCGTCCAGGCGCTCGGCAGACAGCCGGGGCTTGGGGTAGAGCGAGAGCGTCATGTGGTCGAGCAAGCGCCACATAGCCTCCGGCGCTTGGGGCAGCAGCACACCGTTGGTGGTCAGGGAGACGATCTCGGCCATCGCAGAGTGCCGGACCGCCTCGAGGCACTCCACCAAGCGAGGATGGAGCAGCGGCTCCCCACCGACCAGCTTGAAGTAGGTCGGCCGCAGCACACGCTTGGCCAGGACCAGATCCTGCGCCAGGCGCTCCGGCTCGGTCCACGCCGGCTCCAGGTAGGGCGACAGCGAACAGCACTGCCGGCAGCGCAGGTTGCAATGGTCGACGATATGCGCTTCGAGGGAGCGGGTGACCACCTTGCCGTCGACGATTGTGTAGTGATTCTTGTCGCTCATCGTCTTGCCTTCGGGTGCAACGCGGCGGTGGTTCGGAACGCTGCGGGTGAGGTCCGAAGTGTCGCAGACCGTTTGCAGTCTATTACGCGCGTCGTCGCGATGGATTCGTCAGGCCTGACGGCGCCCCGATCCCCGACTCCGGTATCATCGAGGCGTGCGAGGATCTAACTGCGCGTCGCCGGACTTTGCCCGGCCAGTCCCCCGGGCATCGGAGCGGATCCGGGCCGCTGCCGGGTTGAAACGACAGCCATGAGAACCGTCGGTCGACATCTCATCGCCGAGTATTACGGCTGCGACCCGTCGATTCTCGACGATGCCGATCGCATCCGCGAGCACCTCGCGGCGGCGGCGAAGACCGCCGGCGCCGCCATCGTCGGCGAGGCGTACCACCGCTTCAGTCCGCGGGGCGTGACGGCCGTCGTCCTGATCGCCGAGTCCCATCTGTCGATCCACACCTGGCCGGCCCGTGGTTATGTCGCAGTCGATATCTTCACTTGCGGCGGGCTCGATCCGCAGCCGGCCTGCGACTACCTGGGTGAGGTGCTCGAGGCCGAAACGACCCGGTCTCAGGTCATCTTGCGAGGCCTGCCCGAAGAGCTCGATGAGGACGCCCCGCTCGAGTCGCAGGACGTCCTGGTGGTTACCCGGCTCGGCAAGGTGCAGCCGGCGAAAGGGAGAGAGTCGGGCTAGTGTCCCGGTTGACAAGAACCATCCGAATATCACCGAGGATTTCTCGTGTCTGACAAGGCTTGACGACGCAGGAATAGTGGGGCTCTTTGGAGGAGGCGTAACGCAGTCAGGCGCGAGAAGGACCGGAGATAGCGGGAGGGAATTGTCAAACGGGACACGTCAGGTCTCGATGCCCATCTTTGCTTTGAGCGCCGCCAACGAGTCCGCCCCCGCTGCATCCGCTGGTTCAGCGAGCGCAGCAGCGATCTCGTCGTCGACCGAGGCCGGGCCGTCGGCGAGCTCACCGTAAGCGGCGGCCAGCGACTCGTCCTCCTCGACCCGGGCCTTCATTCTTTCGAGCATCGCGACGGTGCCCGAGGCATCGACGCTGGCCAACTGCTTGTTGACCTTCTTCATCGAGTCGGCGGTGCGCGCCCGAGCGCGCAAGGTGATCAGCTCGTTCTCGTAGTGGCCGATATCGCGTTTCAGTTTTTCGACCTTGCTCTGCAGCGCCTGGGCCGCCCGGTCTTGCGCCTCGTAGTCGGTCGTGACGGCGGCCGCGCGCTGGTCGGCCTCTTCCTTCTTGGCCAAGGCCTGGGCTGCCAGGCTCTCAGCCTGCGCCGGTTCGAGGTCGCCGCTTTGCATCTTCTGCAGCAAGAGCATCGCCTTGCGCTCGTAGTCGGCGGCCAGGCGCTTCTGATCTTCGCTGTCTTTCCGCAGGCGCATCGCGACGGATTTCACCTGAGCCAGACCGGCCATCGCCTCCTGCAAGTTCTTCTTGAGATCCCTGACACCCTGCTCGGTCATTCGGATCGGATCTTCCAATCGGTCGACGACGGAATGGGCTTCCGCCTGTGCGGTCTTGAAAAGCCGGGCAAAAATACTCGCCATGTTCGGTCTCCCATCCAGCCGTTTAAGACGAGGCGTACTGCAAGAGCTCGTCACCGTTTTCCGCCATCGCCACGGCCAGAGCACCGATCGATCCCTCGAGCTCGTTGAGGTCGAGGTTGGCGAGTTGCAACGTGTCGCGGAAGATCACCAGCTTGCCTTCTTCGTCGAGCACGAAGGCACCGTGGACCAGCGTGCGGTTGATCTGGAGCAGACGCCGGAAGAGGTCACCCGGCGCCGCTGGAACTTCCATGATCAACTGCTCGAGAACGAGGATCGGCGCCTCGCAATCGACAATCAGGTTCTTGATACCGGCTTCCTCGTCCTCGACCACGACCAGCTCTTCCGGCTCGTCCTCTTGGGTGATCGTGAGATCGAGCTCGAGCAGGTAGCTCTTGACTAGATCGAACGGTTCAGACATCAGACGCGTCCTCCTTGGGCTTTCTGCTGTGCTTCCAACGTGCTTCAAGCACCCTGCGCTGAGGGTGCGATGATGATCAGGTGATCGGCGGCCTCGACCCGGACCTCCTGGTCCGGGTTGGTGTCGACCGTACGGTCTTTCTGTACGGCCAGCACGATGCTGCTATTCGAACGCTTCATCTCGGTGAAGACCTCCAAGAAGCTACGCCCGGCCAGATCAGGGGGCACCGGAACGCTGCGCAGATCGTTGCCGTAGGTGGCCGAGAGGAGCTCCGACATGACACTGCTGATGCCATGGTCGATCGCGGCGCTGGCGATCAGCCGACTCGAGAACTGGTTGCCGACGATGATCTCGTCGGCCCGGGCCCGGCGGCAATGGCGCGCATTCTCCTCTTTGACCAGCTCGACCACGGTGTGGGTGTCGGGGTTCAACGCCTCGACGGTCAGGGTCGACAGCACCACCTTGGCGTCGCGGGCCCCCGGCTCCAGGTCGTCATCGCCGAGAATCACCACCGTGCTCGCGGTCTCGATGTTGGCCCGGGCCAGGTTCTCCTCGGTCACGTCGCCGCGGATGAAGTGCAGTCCCCCATCGTCGACCGGCTTGGCGTCGATCGGCGCCAGCAGCACGATCGGCTCGTCGGCCGAACGGGCGTCGGAGCGCAGCTCGCGGTAGATCGCCTCGGCCCGCTGATTCCAGCCGCACAGGATGATGTGATTCTTGAGTTCTAATGCTTCCATTCCGCGCTCCCGCTTGAGCTTGATCTCGACGAAGTAGCCGGCGATGGTGGCAGTGAAGAGACTGACGACTCCGATGCCGCAGAACATCAGCACCACGCCGATCAGGCGCCCTCCGACCGACGACGGCGCGATGTCGCCATAGCCCACTGTGGTCACGGTCACCACCCCCCACCACAACCAATCCGCCAAGGTCGTGCCGGGCTCGAGGAACGACAGGGCCAGCGCTCCGAGAACGATCAGGGCGAGCAAAGAAAGCAAGATCCGGTGCAGATTCTCGCGCCGCAGGAAGCGCACCAGCCGCTCGATCCAGGCCGGGGGATTTAGTGCTTTCGCCATGGTCGGTCAAGCCTCAGTACAGGTCCCAATCGCTGTCCCGATAATAGTAGAAGACCGCCAGGTTCGCTTCGTCACTGACCTCGAGCTCGCCAGCGCCTTCGACGATCCCCTTGCCGAAATGCAGCATGCCGACCATCGCCTCGGGGCTCAGGAAACGGGTCTCGATACCGGCGAAGTCGAGCGCCATGAGCCGCGCTCGGAGACCGGAGCCGACTCGTGGCTCACCTTGCCTCGTGGCATCCTCTGACGCGGCGCTGGCGCCGTCGACGGTGGCCCGATCGACGGTGGCCCGGTCGGCGACACTGCCGGCAGGGACACTGCCGGCGGGGACACTGTCGGCGCTGGCGGGCCCTCGCTGGCCGAGGACCCAGCCCCACTCGCCCATGGTCGGCACATGATTGTGGTAAGGCACCGCCTCCAGGCCGGCGGCGCGCATCGTCGCGAGGATCGACAGAAAGGCCCGGCGCGAGAAGAACGGGCTGGTGGCCTGGGTGACCAGCACCCCGCCGGGACTGAGGTGGCGTGACACCAGCTCGTAGAACGGTCGGCTGTAGAGTCGCGCCAGATCGACCGTCCGCGGATCGGGTAAGTCGACGATCACCACGTCGAAGATCGTGTCGCTGTCGAGCAGATAGCCGTAGCCGTCACGGTGCACCACCTCGACGCGAGGGTCGGCGAAGGCCTCGCCATTGACTTGTCGAAGCACCGGATGGGTGGTCGCCAGACGGGTGATCGCGGGATCGAGCTCCGCCACCGTCACCGCTTCCACGTCGCGATGCTTCAAGACCTCGCGCAGTGCCAGACCGTCGCCGCCGCCGACGATCAGAACTCGCTGCCGGCGGTTGGCGAGGGCCATCGCCGGATGGACCAGGGGCTCGTGATAGCGCTCCTGGTCGAAGGTCGAGAACTGTTGGTGACCATCGAGATAGAGCCAATGATGGTCCTTGAAGCGGGTCATGACGATCCGCTGGTAGCGCGTCTGCTCCTGGTAGACCACCCGGTCGCGGTACTTCTGCTGCTCCCCGTAGCGCACGATCGGCTCGGCCAGGGCGCCGATGGCGATCAAGGCCGCGGCGGCACCGAGGCAACCGGCGGCGATCGTCCGCGGGCGGGCGAAAGCACCGCGGTAGCGCCCGAAGAGGTACGACGCGACCACGAGGTTCACGGCGCCGAGGGCCAGCGGTGTGTAGGTCAAGCCGAGGTGCGGCAAACCGACCCAGGCGAACAGCACACCACCGAGCAGGGCACCGTAGTAGTCGTGCTCCAGCACCGAGCCGATGTTGAGCCGGAGCTCTTCGAACCGTTGGTTGAGCCGCGTGACCAGGGGCAGCTCGAGGCCGATCAAGAGCCCGATGACGCAAGCGATGGTGTAGATCACCAGACCGGTCGCTTCGACCCGGGCCGACAGCAGGTAGGCCGCCGGAGCGCTCGCCGCGACCACCACCGACAGGGTCAGCTCGACGGCGACGAAGGTGTCGAGTAGGGGTCCGCGCAGCGCCCGGCTGAGCCGGCTGCCCAGGCCCATCGCGAACAGCATCAGCGAGATGATCAGCGTCCAGTTGAGGATCGCATCGCCGAGCAGATAGCTCGCCAGGGTGGCCATCGTGTACTCGGCGACGATGCCGGCCAAGCCGGTGGCGAAGACACAGGCCTTGAGCGCGGTGCTCCGCGAGTCGCCGCGCGAGCTCCGGGCGTTGGAGCTTGCGCTCTCCACGGGTTGCTAAGCGATAGCCCAGCCGATGAGCATCGACGCGGCGACGTAGGAAAACGCCTCGAGCACCCCGGCGCCGACATTGGGATGCTCCTGGATCAGCTCGGCGGACAGGCGCACGCCAGGGGCGAGCAGCTTGTCGGTGACGATGCGCACCAGTGGCAGCAGGATCAGCGCCATACCCAAGAAGACCGCCACGTCGGTCAGATCTGTCGTCCAGCTGATGAAATCGCCGCTGACACTGAGCCCGACCAGGTTGCCGAGGGCGATGAGCAGGCCGGCGAAGGCGACGCCGACCGCCACGTTGTCGCGCTCGATCTCGTCGTGGAGGTCGAAGGAGGTCAACCGATCGTAAAGCAGGCCAGCAAGGATCAGCGCCAGTTGACCGACGGCCCAGAATGCCACCACGATCACCAGGTCGACATTGTCGCCATCGAGGGCGCCGGCGACGATCAAGCCATTGGCCACATGATTGCCGCCTTCGATCGCCCCGGTGCCGGCGTTGCGGTCGCCGATGATCTCCTTGCGGTTGTCGAACTTCGACAGGATCACTTTGTCGTTGATCCAGCCCGAAAGGTTGATCAGAACGATCGCTGCCAAGCCGAAGAAGAAGATGTCGAACAGATCGTTGGCCAGATCGACGCCCTCCCCCGCCAGCACACCGCCGAGGGCCAGGACCAGGCCCAGGTAGTAGCCCACCACCGCCAGCGACAGGGCGAAGTTGTCGCGCTCGAACAGCTCGCTCTTCAGGTCGAAGCTCGGATGCAGTCGGTCGTAGACGAACTTGCCGATCAGAAACAGGACGAACACCGCCGCCAGGTAGATCACGCCGGTGACGAAGACATCGACTTGCTCGTAAGACACCTGAGATTCTCCGGGGATCGTCTACTTGCCGTGGCTGCGGCTGCGCGACCGGGCGCTCGAAGTCCGACTCCTCGCCTTCTTGGTGAAGCGGTCGCTCTGGCTCCGCTGACGGACCTGCTGCCGTTCGTAGAAGCTCGGATTGGTGGTGCGGGTGTAGGAGCCGCGGGTACCGTAGGCGTTGCCGGCCCCGAAATAGGGCGCGCGCCGCCGTCGGGAATCTCGGTAAGAGTCGTAGTCGGAACGGTAGATCGGCCGGCCGTGTCCCCCGAGCAGACGGGAGAAGAAGTAGTACTGGCCGTAGAACTCCCAAAAAGAGTTGCCCCGGGCGTCGGAGCGCCAGGTGCCGTAGCGCGGGTTGCCGACGTATTGGTAGCCCGGTGGATAGGCCGCCTGTTCGACCTGGCCGTCTTCACCCTTCGACAGCAGAACCATGCCCAGGTGAAGCTCGTGCGTCTGGTAGAACTTGCGGTCGACTTCCAGCCACTGGGTTTCGGTGGTCTCGAAGTTCAGACCCGCCGGCGCCGATGCGGTTTCGCCTTCGGTCTCCGCCGCTGCGGCTTCTGAACCCGATGGCGCTGCGACTTCTGGGCCCGCCGGCGCTGCGACTTCTGGGTCCGCCGGCGCTGCGGCTTCTGAGCCCCCCGCCCCGTCGGGCGTCTGCTCGCCGTAGAGCACCTTGTAGCGATGATGGTAGGTCTTGAAGAAGTTGCCGGAGACGTCCATGTCCGAGAGGATGATCGAGTACTGCGGATAGCGGTCATAGCTGCGCTGGAGATCGGCCAGCGGATCGCCCGGCGACCGGCAGCTAGCGATCAACAGGGCGCAGCTCGCCAGTGCAGCGAGTCGGACCGTCAGGCCCCGTTGCACCGTCACTCCGGCTCTCCGGGCAGAATGTCGGAGAACTGGTAGTCCTCGACGAAGATGCCAGCGACCGCCGTGACCTCGGTCTCACTCCACTGCATGATCGACAGGAAGTGCTCCTCGGACTCGTCGAGCAGCTCCCACTGGATCAAGTCGCGGCGCGGTCCGCCGCCACCTGGGATCAGCTGGCCACCGTTCGAGCCTTCGGAGTAATAGACCCGGCCTTGATAGGTGACCTGCTCGGGCGGGTCGTCGTGATCCAGGATGTGCTGCCGGACGCCACCCCCGAGCGCGCCGACAGGGATGTCTTCCGACAGGGTCCAGACGTCGGCGTCGTCCGAGGCCAGCTCCAGGTAACGCTTGTCACGCTCCGCGGTGAGCTCCCACTCCTCGGATTCGCGACCGTCGTTGAAGCGATACCGGGCATAGTCGGTCACTTGCCAGGTGCGCAGATCGTAGTCAACCAAATAGCCGACCTTGAGCTTGGCGAGAACCAAATCCTTCAACGGATCGAGTTCCGGCGGATCTTGCGGCTTACGGAAACGGTCTAAAAAGCCCATAGCTCGTTACCATTTTAGTCCACCTCGGCCGCAATACGTCAACACCTCGCTCGCGATGCATCCACGTCCGCCGCGTTACGCTCACTGCTACAGAGCACCAAGCCGACACCGCCTGCAAGCGGGTCGCCTCGCCGTCCACCTTTGTTGCTATCCTTCCCTCCATGGTCGCATCGGAGCCGGCGCACAGCCGGACACACACCCTGGCCTTGCAGGTCTCGGTCTTCGCCATCGCGACCTGTGGTCTGATCTATGAGTTGCTGGCAGGCACCGTCGCCAGCTACCTGCTCGGCGACAGCGTCACGCAGTTCTCGACCATCATCGGCGTCTACCTGTTCTCCATGGGGATCGGCTCCTACCTGTCGCGGTTCGTCCACGGCGATCTGATCACACGCTTCATCCAAATCGAGATCCTGGTCGGCCTGATCGGCGGTGTCTCGTCGTTGGTCTTTTTCCTCGCCTTTGCCGAGGTGGGCGACTTCCGGATCGTGCTCTACAGCTGGGTGACGGTGACCGGCATCCTGGTCGGGCTCGAGATCCCGCTGCTGATCCGCATCTTGCAAGAGCGCTACGAGCTCCATGATCTGATCGCGCGTGTCCTCTCCCTGGACTATCTCGGCGCGTTGGCCGCGGCCCTCCTGTTTCCTCTCTGGCTGGTGCCGAAGGTCGGTCTGATGCGCACGTCGTTTGTCTTCGGGGCGCTCAACCTGGCGGTCGCGGTCTGGGCCTGCCACCTGTTCTATCACCATCACCAACGGCGCTGGCTGATCGTCCAGGCCTACGCCGCCCTGGCGGTGCTCGTCGCCGGGGTCTGGCTGTCGGATCCACTGGCGGACTTCACCGAGCGGCGGTTGTACCGCGACCCGGTGATCCTGGCCCGCTCGTCGCCCTATCAGCGCATCGTCCTGACACGCCAGGACGACGAGCTGCGCCTCTACCTGAACGGTGACCTCCAGTTCTCTTCGGTCGACGAGTACCGATATCACGAGGCCCTGGTCCATCCCGGCCTGGCGGCGGTCGCGAATCCGCGACGGGTCCTGGTGCTCGGCGGGGGCGACGGACTGGCGGTGCGCGAGGTCCTCAAGGATCCGCGGGTCGAGCGTGTCACCCTGGTCGACCTCGATCCCGCGATGACCGAGATCTTTCGTGAGCACGACGCCCTGGCGGCGCTCAACGACCATGCCTTGCGCTCACCTCGGGTCGAGGTGGTGAATGCCGACGCCTTCGTCTGGCTCGATGGCAGCCAGCAGACGTTCGACTTCATCGCCATCGACTTTCCGGATCCGGTGAGCTACTCCCTGGGCAAGCTCTACACCGCCACCTTCTACCATCGGCTCGTCGCCCACCTGGCACCCGGCGGCGTGATCACCATTCAGAGCACCTCGCCGCTGGTGTCACGGCGCGCTTTTTGGTGCGTCGTCGAGACCGTGCGCAGTGTCGGCCTGACCGCCACCCCCTACCATGTGCCGGTGCCTTCGTTCGGCGAGTGGGGTTTCGTCGTCGCCACCCGCGAGGCCTTCCGGATTCCCCAGCGGCTGCCATCGCCGCTGCGCTACCTGACACCCGAGATCCTGCGTTCACTGTTCGATTTCCCGGCCGACATGGAGGCGATCGCCGCCGGCGTCAATCGGCTGAACAACCAGGTCCTGGTTCGCTACTATGAGCGAGGGTGGCGCGATTACACTCGCCGGTCCGAAGAGTAACCG
>JBCCGX010000174.1:0-12088 GCA_039029035.1 Acidobacteriota bacterium
CTCGCGCACCAAGCTAGTCGGCCTTCGCCTTGCCTGCTCGGCAAGATCCTCGGAATGGTCGTCAGACAGGCCGTTCTTGATCATTGGGTAGACCTCATCAAATTAAATGAAATCGTAAAGCCTAATACCCAAGCAGCCAGACGATCTATCCCTAGCCAGCCCAGCAAGATACTGGTCGCGCCCGATCGCCTTCCAGCAATTATACCATCAATTGATTTCCATCCCACAACACGGCCAACGACTAGAAATATATCAACTACGACAATAAGCCGCTTCATTGCTGGCGACCAGCAAACAGATTTCTGCGCCAACCCATTGAGGATTTCATCAGCGACGCAGACACCGCTCCTGAGGCGCAGGGTTACCGCCAACGAACCGGACGCCTAGCCCAAAGCACGTCTTATCGCCGCAAATCACCGATGCGAAACTCCCCGGCACGAGTTTCGCTTTCGGAACCGAATTTAGAACAATGTATAGATCAGCGGCGCGGCAGCTGTACCGCCCAAAACGGCAAGCAGTCCGACGAAAAGTAGCAGAACGATTGGGGGCAGCAACCACCACTTCTTGTTGTGGCGAATGAGATCCCAGAGCTCTCGGACCAAACCGGCCGACTTCTGTTCGGCCTGTGCTGAAAAGGCCTCGGGCGAGCTGTTGGACCGATCGTTCCCGGCCATCTTCAATACCTCAGAACTGATGAAAGTAGCGTTCTTTCCTTGCCGCCGGATCGTGCCGTGACCAGTAGGACTCCACCGCGCGATTGATCCTGCGTTCCAGTGGATCGCGTCCGAACAACCGCAGAAGCAGGCCGATCGGGGTGATGACGAGATAGTACACGATCCCGAGCAACAGGTGCGAGACCAGCCAACCGATCGGATAGACGGCGCGCATCCACACGAGGTACATGGGTAGTCTGAGGCCACGCACGGCGTAGAAAAGGGCTGTCAAACCAACGCCGATCGCCCAAATGATAGTCGAGACATCGAGCCGCCCCCAGTGCCACAACACGATGCCGCCGATCAGGCCGAACAGCACCAGCAAAATCAGACCGAAGATCCTCAGCTCGCCCTGGGACGGGTTGCGATTGATGTCGATGACGGCCATCAGCTGTTCCCCGGTGGTGAGGCGTTTTGTGCCTCGCCAGGCACCTGCCCGATCATGATGAAAAAGCCGCCTTCGCGCTGACCGGCGGCGAAGACCTGAAAGAGCTGGCTCATGAAACGGTCGAGGCCGGTGCCGCGCGGCTGCTCGACGAAGAGGCTCGCGTCGCCCAGGCCGTCTTCGTCCAGGCGCATCGCGGGCACTCCCCGGACGAAGCGCACCTGGTTGTCGTCGAACCAGCCGAGGATCTCACTGAAAGTGTGCTTGGACTCGTGCGGGTGGCGGTACTGGTCGGCGAACCAGGCGCGGCGTTTGTCGACGCTGATGCCCTGCTTGCGCAGCACCGGATCGATCCACTTGGCCCGGCCGCCGGTGAGGCGGAACATCTGCCGCCTCAGGTCGGTGAACAACCGGCCATAGGTGTTGTACAGACCTATGATGATGTGACCGCCGGGCTTGACCAGCGGTAGAAGGGACTTGAATCCGCCGTAAGGATCGGCGGTGTGGTGCAGCACGCCGTTGCACAGCACGACATCGAACTGCTCAGGCTCGAGCGTCGGCCGGAACAGGTTCATCTGGGCGAAGCTCACTCGCTCCAGCCCATGCTTGCGCCGAAACGCCTCCCCCAAACGCAGGGAGTTGAGGCACATGTCCGTACCGACCACGCGGCGGCACGAGATGCCCAGGAAGTTGGTCAGCTGGCCGGTGCCGCAACCGACCTCGAGCACCGTGCTGTTGTAGGGGATCGTGGCGTCGAGCCGTCGGGCGTACAGGCCCTGGCGCGACTTCTCGATCAACAGCCGGATCGAGTCGTGGTCGTCGTAATTGGGGAAGGGGTTCTCCTCGTAAAACGACTTGACGACCTCGGTGACGTCCGCCGAGGCGTCGAATGCCTCGTGCGGCCAGAAGAGTTGCGGGATCCCGTCGGTGATGGGGAACGCATGGCCACACTGCTCGCAAAGCAGTTCTTCAGCTTTGCGGTTCAGCCCGGCGCCGCAACACGGGCTGGCCAGCAACCCACCGAGCACACCGGGGGCCGCATCCTCTCGGGGTGCTTGGATCGAAGCCTGCTGCGCGCTCTTCGTCAACACGCAATGCCCCAGGCACAGCACGTCGATGTCCGAGGCCATGAAGGTGCGGTAGGCGTCCTCCGGTGAGCAAACGATTGGGTCGCCGCCCAGATTGAAGCTGGTGTTGACCAAGACCGGGCAGCCGGTGCGCTGGTAGAACGTCTCCATCAACTGGCGGAGCAAACCGTGGCGCTCGGCGTCGACGGTCTGGACGCGGGCCGAGTAGTCGACGTGGGTAACCGCGGGCACGGTCGAGCGCAGCTGGTAGAGCTTGTCGATCCCTTCCGCCTCCTCGTCGATCGGCAGTCGCTTCCCGTCCCGCACCGGCGCCACGATCAACATGTACGGGCTTTCTTGATCCGGCTCCAGGCCAAAGTACTCGTGGGCGTGCTCCGCGAGGACGATCGGCGCAAAGGGGCGGAAGCCTTCGCGAAACTTGACCTTCATGTTGATGACGCTCTGCATGTCCGTCTTGCGAGCGTCACCGAGGATGCTTCTCGAACCCAAAGCGCGCGGGCCGAACTCCATCCGGTCCTGAAACCAGCCGACGACCTGGCCGTCTTCGATCGTCTGGGCGATCCGCTCGCACAGCGCTTCATCGCCGTCGAGGCGTTCGTAGGAGGCGTCGACACTCTCCAGGAAGGCGGCGATCTGGTCGTCGTCGTAGGCAATGCCCAGGCGAGAGCCAGACTGACCGTCGTGGGCCTGAGGCTGGCGCGGCTTGTCGAGCAGTTGATGCCAGATCAACAGCGCCACACCCAGCGCGCCCCCGGCATCGCCCGCCGCAGGCTGGATCCAGATGTTGTCGAACGGGCCCTCGCGCAAGATCCGGCCGTTGCCGACGCAGTTCAACGCCACGCCACCGGCCAGGCAGAGATTCTTCAAGCCGGTCTCGTCGTGCAGGTGCCGCGCCGACCGCAGCATGATCTCTTCGGTCACCTTTTGGATGGAGGCGGCGATATCCATGTGCCGCTGCTCCATCTGCGAATCGGGCTGGCGCGGCGGGGCCCCGAAAAGCTGGTGGAACTTCTCGCTGGTCATGGTCAGGCCCTGGCAGTAGTTGAAATAGGCCATGTCCATGCGGAAGGAGCCATCCGCCTTGAGATCGATCAGGTGGTCCAGGATGAGATCGACATACTTCGCCTCGCCATAGGGCGCCAGGCCCATGAGCTTGTACTCGCCGGAGTTCACCGCGAAGCCACAGTAGTAGGTGAAGGCGGAGTACAATAGCCCCACCGAGTGCGGGAAGCGCAGCTCGTGGGTCAGCTCGATCCGGTTGCCGCGCCCCACGCCGTAGGTGGCGGTGGCCCACTCGCCCACCCCATCGAGGGTCAGAATCGCCGCTTCCTCGAACGGCGAGGGGAAGAAGGCACTGGCGGCGTGGGACTCGTGATGCTCGCTGAAGATGTAGCGCTTGTCGAAAGCCTGCCGCAGCCCCTTGTTCATCTCCCGCGGCAGATGCAGCTTCTGCTTGAGCCACAGGGGCATGGCGCGCAGGAACGACTGGAAGCCTCCAGGTGAGACCGAGATGTAGGTCTCCAACAGGCGCTCGAACTTCAACAGCGGCTTGTCATAGAAGCCGACAAAGTCCAGCTGCTCCGGCTCCAGGCCGGCCTGCTCGAGACAATAGTCGATCGCCTGGATAGGGAACTCATGGTCGTGCTTCTTGCGGCTGCCGAAGCGCTCTTCCTGAGCGGCGGCGACGATCCTCCCGTCCACGAGAAGCGCAGCGGCGGAATCGTGATAAAAGGCGGAGATCCCAAGAATTGAAGTCGACATGGCAAAGGGCGAAGGCTCGGCTGACGCTGTGGCGGGAAAGGCTATGGGAATAGCCCCTTCGAGGCAAGCTATACCCAAGTCCGTATGTACGGCTGATTCTCTGGCTTGTCGCCGAATCGAGGGCGCTCGAGCGCCCAGCGCAGGCCAGATCGCTCCGCTCGACTCACGATATAGTCGCGCGGGTGAGCTCGAGCCCAGCGACACCGTGCCCCGCCTCTGGAAGCCGGCTCGCCTGGCACCAGGCGGCTTTGTGGGTGGTGGTGGCCCTCTGGCTCGCTGCCTGCAGCGGGGATGGCGCACCGGAGCCTGACCGCCGGGCGGTGGTGATCGCCCTCGACGGAGCGGATTGGACGATCATCGATCGTCTCGCGGCCCAGGGTGACCTACCCCACTTCTCCCGGCTCAGGCAGCGGGGTGCCTGGGGCCGGATCGAGACACTGCGGGACATCGCTCTCTCGCCAGTGATCTGGACCAGCGTCGCCACCGGCAAGACCGCAGCCCAGCATGGCATCACCTGGTTCATGGTCGATCAGCCGGACGGCACCCGTGTGCCGATCCGCAGCCACAACCGCCGGGTCAAAGCGCTGTGGAACATCCTCGCCGGACACCAGCGACGGCCGATCGTCATCGGCTGGTGGGCCAGCTACCCGGCCGAGGCGGTCGGCGAAGGCAAGATCGTCTCCGACGCGTTGGGCTTCCACGGTTTCGGTGCCACCGCGAGCACCGGCGAGGCTGCGGGCAAGACCTACCCACCCGAGCTCTTCGCCACCGTCGACCCGCTGGTGCCACCGGTGCAGCAGCTCAGCCACGACTTCGTCAAGCGCTTCGTGCAGATCTCAGCCGAGGACTACCGAGCGGAGATGTTCCATCCGGCTCGCCATCCGCGGCCAGACGCCGACAACCCGATCCACCTCTTGCAGCTCTACGCCACCACCGCCCAGGGCTATACGGCGATTGCCGGGAGGCTGCTGGAGGACCGCTTCGACCTGCTCATGGTGTACTTCGAGCAAATCGACAGCCTGTCGCACCTGTTCATGAAGTACCAGGACCCACGCCTGGAATGGATCGAGGACGATGCGGCCGTCCAGCGCTACCGCAATGTGGTGACGGAATGGTACCGCTACCAAGACGAGCTACTCGGCCGATTGCTGGCCAAGATCGATCTCGACGAAACCGCCGTCTTTGTGCTCTCGGACCACGGCTTCAAGAGCGGTGAGCGCCGGGTGCGCAGCACGGCAGCAGTCGACTTCGCCCACGCCCATCTCGACCACGAAGACGAAGGGATCTTCCTGGCTGTGGGGCCACACATCCGCCGCGGGGTCGAGGTCACCGGCGCCTCGGTGCTGGATGTGACGCCGACCCTGCTGCATTACCTGGGCTTGCCGGTCGGCAAGGATATGGCTGGCCGAGTGCTCGAAGCGCTCTTCGAGCCCGACCTCGCCGCCGGCCACCCGATCCGCTACGTCTCGACCTACGAAACCTCCGGCGAATCTTCGGAGCCAGCCGTCGCTGCCGCAGACGGCCCGGACGCGGCGGCCAGCGCGAGCCAACTGGCAGCGCTGCGCAGCCTGGGTTACGTCGGGAGCGCCGAAAAGCCCGGCGAAGGCGAGCCGTCGGCCACTTCCCAGGCGGGTGGCTCGTCTCCCGAAGTCCACAACAACCTCGCCCAGGCCCATCTCCTGGAAGGTGACATCGAGGCGGCGCGCCGTGAGCTCGAGAAGGCTCTACAGCTCGATGTCAACAATGCCGACGCCCTCTTGGGCCTCGCCGCCATCGACCGCGCCGAGGGCAAGCTGGCCAACGCCACGCACCTTGCCAAGCGAGCCCTACAAGCCGACCCGAGCTCGATCGGCGCTCTCGCCCAATTGGCAGAGATCGAGCGCGACGCCGGCAATCTGGACGAAGCCGCTCGGCTACTCGAGGAAGCCCTGCGACTCGACGGCGCTCTCCCCCTCCTCCACGTCGGCTTGGGTGATGTTTTGCAGAGGGCAGGTCGCCCGCAAGACGCCGAGGCCGCCTTCCGGCGCGCCCTGGAGCTCGACCCTGACTCGTTCAAGGCGCACTACAACCTGGGAGTGACCTACAGCAGCCTGGGGCGAATCGACGACGCGATGGCCGTTTACCAACAAGCCCTCGAGAAGGATCCGCAGAACCCCGAAGCGGTGCTGGCGCATAACAACCTCGGCGTGATCCACCTCGGCCGCGGCGAGATCGAGCAAGCGAAACAGCGCTTCGGGCTGGCGGTGCAAAGCTCGCCCGCACACCTGGAATCACGCTACAACCTGGCGCTGATCTATCTCGAAACCGGCCGTCCGGAGGAGGCCATCCTGCACCTCGAGGCGGCAGCAGCGATCCAACCCAACCACGAGTTGGTCGCGGTGCGCCTAGGCCTGGCCTACTTGTTGGACGGGCGCGATGAAGACGCCTACAGCAGCCTGCTGCTGGTCCGAAGGCTCTACCCCGACAACTGGCTCGCCGCCGTCGGCCTGGCCGCTCTCCATGCCCGTGCTGGCCAGCCCGAAGAGGCTGCCGGCCTGCTCGAAGCGGCGATCAGCCTAGGCGGGGAAGAAGCACGCCGAACCGCGGCTTCGTTCCCGCTCTTGAAACGAACCTTGTCCTTGTAGGCTGGAGGCGAGCCTACGGAATGCAGACCGCGTAGGCCGATGTCACCGGGGTCAGCCCGCCAGGCGAGGTTTCGACGCAGCTCACTTCCCAGGAGGTCGCACTGCTCGGGAACGAGGCATCGAGCACATGGGTTCCCGCACTGCAGACGCCGCCGCCGCCGACGATGACCCCTGACGGGCACGAGCACGTCACCGGGCTCGCTCCGCCAGCACATGTGACGACCGTCGAGGTGGTTTCCCGGCTGCCCAACTGCCCATCGGAGTCGATGATCACCGTTTCGGTCGAACCGGACGGCGTCACATCGTAGATCCCCGAAATGTAGGCAAAGCGATGGATGCCGTCTGTACCGATCCGGGTGACTCCGACGTCGGCCGCCATGCCCTCGTGGCCGATCAGGATGTTGTTGCTACCGGTGGTGAGCGCGAAACCGGCGCGGAAGCCCAGGGCAATGTTGTTGAAACCTGTGGTCGAGCTGCGCAGCGCGAGCCCACCGATGGCAGTGTTGTTGTGGCTCATATTGGCGCGCATCGCCTGAGCCCCCACCGCGGTGTTGGAGGTCCCGGTGAGGCTTTGACGCAGCGCGTTGTCGCCAACCGCGACATTGTTGCCGCCGGAGGTGTGATCGCGCATCGCGGTCTGGCCGATCGCCGTGTTGCGGAAGCCGTTGGTGTACCGCAGGGAGCTTCGCCCCACCGCCGTGTTGGACGTCCCAGTGGTCAACGTGGCCATGGCGTCGACGCCGATCGCAACATTGTGCTGGCCGGTGGTCAGGCTACCGAGGGCATTGGTGCCATCAAACACGTTCGAGCCGCTGGTGGCGCGTGATGGGACCCCGGCGACGAAGTCCGACGCCTCTTCGATTGTCATCGACTCGAGCATCGTCCGCTCTTCGAGCGTGATCGACTTGTCGTGGACGATCGATGGATCGTCCCGCACCAGGGCATCCCAAGCGCTTTCCTTGTCGCCAGGGTCACCGTAGGCCTGCACCGGAAGGATTAATAGAACTAGGACGGCAAGCAACTTCGAACGGCTCATGATAATCCTCCTGGTGGCCTTCGAAAGTCTTGGATCGACAACAATGGATCGATGAAGACGGATCGACGAAGATGGATCGACGAAGACCAATCATTCTATTGCATCTCTTCGGACGCTAGCACAATCCAGAGAGACCGACAACGTTGTGCTCCGCTACTCCAACAGTCTCTCTTCGAGAATTCTCCACTCCCCCCCTTCACGGACCAGATCCAATAGCTTGGCGACTCGATCCTTGTAGGTTGCGGAGCGATAGCTCTGAACAAAAGTCGCGACCGCGGCCCTGGAGGCCACAGTAACGATTTCGAGCTGTTCGACGCCAACCTCGATCGAAGCAGGGCTCGAGATCCGCTGCCGGCGTTGGGCTTCCCAATCGCCTCGACCGAGGCCGTTGGGTGGCCGAAAGTTACTCGCATAGTGAGCGAGGTAGTCGTCGACCCGTTGTTCGGACCACGATCGAGCCCAGTCCAGGACGAAGTCCCGCACCGAGGCATCGATCGGCGACAACGACTCTTCGGCTTTCGGTAGGTTTGTCCCGGTGGTGCTGGATTCAACCTCGTCGACGGGGCCGCGGACTCGCTGCACGAGATCTTGCCCGGCCTCGAGCGGAATGGGGATGCGGAACTCCACCCGGTGCTCGGGTCGCAAGGGCAAGTCTTCCGCAAAGCGCAGCAGCGCGTAGTGCTCGCCGGTTTCGATCAAGGTACCGCTGCCGACATCGATTCGCCGAGCTCCGGCACCGACTTTCAGCTCGTAGTAGACGGTGCCGACATCACCCGGGCGTAAGCCCGCCAGACGACCGTGGTCGATCCTGGCGATATCACCGTCGACACTCGAGATCGTGGCGACGAGCAGCAAGAAGAAGGTCGCTGGCACGGGATGGCCTCCTCAATTCAAACGAACGGCATCGGCAGCCGCTATTGGATCATCTCCTCCAGGATCTTCCACTCACCGCCCTCTTTGGCCAGCTTGATGCGCTTGGTCGCCCCCAGGGCCACGGCATCGGCTCGGTAGAACTGCCGCAGCTTCACCACCGCCTGGGTGGCATCGATGGAGACGAGCTCCAACTCCTCCAACTGCACATCGATGAAGCTCGGCCGCAGGATTCGGGGACGACGCTCAGCCTCCCATTGACTGCGACTCTGATCCTGGGGCGGCTTGAAGTCGCGAGCGTAGAACGCCAGGTAGTCCTCCACCCGCTGATCCGACCAGGCTTGGGCCCAGTCCCGGATCCGCGCCAGAACCTTGGCGTCCTCGGCCAACTCGGGCTCCATCGACCCCTCGTCGGTCGCCGGCGTCACGGATTGGGCGTCGGTCGCCGGCGCCACGGATTGGGCGTCGGTCGCCGGCGCCACGGATCGGGTGCTGGCCAGCTCGGCCTGGAGCTCGCGCTGGGCCTTTTCAGCCAGCTCGAGCTGGCGGGTCAGGTAGGCTGAGGCCTCGCGAGCTCGGACAACTTCTGCCTCGAGCGCCTGAACGCGGGCCCCGGTGTTTTGCTCCTGCTGCACGGCCTGGCCCGAAGATTCCAGCTGCGCTTCGAGCTCGGCCACTCGCAGGCTCAGCTCAGCCTCGGTTCGCTTGCGCCGACTCGACTCCCGGCGGCTGTCGTCCAGAGCGGTTTCGAGCTCCGCCAGACGCGCCCGCAGCTTGGCGTCGCCATCTACCGAAGTCCGAGTCGACGCCGTTGATGGCACGCTCCGGCGTTCCCGAATCAGCTGTTCGATCTGCGCTTGCAGCGACGGGTCCTCCGGTACGAGACGGGCGACCAGGGCCTTCGAGGCCGGATCGATCCCCTCCTGCCCGCCCGCAGCCGAGCCAACCAGAGGGATCTCGAGCTCGACGAAATAGCCCGCCTGCACTTTCGCCTCGGCATCGATCCGAAAACGCGAGCGGAAGTCCTCCACCGCCATCACCGTTCCCGCGCCGACATCGATCCGCTTGGCCGTGTCGCCGACCTTGAGCTGGTAGAAGATCTGCCCGGTATCACCCGCCTGCAAACCGGCCAGCCGTCCTTTGTCGATCGTGGCTACGCCCTGGTCGACGCTCAAGATTGTGACCACCAGCGTCAGCAGGGTATTGGAAATCAACGGCTTGTTCTCCAAGACTCCAATGGGTCCACGGGTACCGCGACGTCGGTCGACCGGACTTGCTGGCTTCGTAGGCCTCGGGGCGCGGGCTAAAGAATCCGATGTTCCCCGAACCCACGTCAGGGCTACACAGGCGGCGCGATGCGAGATCATTCGAGGGCCAGAGCGCGAAAAAGGCATCGAACCCAGAGCCCATCTCCCTAAATGGTAACCCCAAAACGGATCGCAGCGACAACAGGTGCCATCCAAACGACGTCAGTTCATCCCTCCAGGGTGACTTTGGGCAGGCGAATCGAGTCGTCTATCGGGAGCGACCCCTCGCGGCGATCAAAGCGCCGGGGCGAGCGTCGATGGCGCAATGTTGCGCGATAACAGATGACGATCGAGCCTCGTTTGCCATCGCCGCTAACACCCTGCTCTACGACCCGGGTCGCTAGATCAAGCTCAGGCACGACAACACGCTCCGCGCCTCGAGATTGAGGTGCCCGAAGCGCAGCAGCTCGGCCAGCTGACCGAGGGACATCCACAGGAAGTCGGGCGGCAGCTCCAGGCGGTCATCGGGTGGCAGCTCGACCAACATGTGACGGGTCTGGAAATGATGGAAGCGGCCGCCCTCTTCCGACTGCACGGTGGAGTAACGCACCCACTCTGGCGGGCTGTCGACGAAGAGATCGAGGAAGGGCGGACGTAGCTCGGGCTCGACCGACTGATACCCCGGGCAGGTGACTGTCGGGCCAACGTCGACGCCGTCGACGTTGCCCGGCTTCAGGCTGGCACGCACGAGAAAGTGCAACACGCCCTCGATCTTCTGAGCCAGGAAGCCGCTCAGGGCGTGGGCGTCGTGGTGCAAGAGCGGCTGGCTCCAGCGCACCACCTCGCGGCTACCGGCCTCCACCGCGACGGCAATGACCCGGAAGCGCTGGCGTGTCGCGTGATGGATGTCGCGCTCGGTCACCACCCAGTCGCGCACCTCGTCGAGGCCGGTGGGCTCGACCTGCATCTCGTAGTCGCTCTTGGCGCGGGTGATCCAGCTCAGAATGCTCTCCACCGAATGCAGAGCATCGTGCCGGCACAGCATGGAGAGGAAAATGTCGCGGCGGAAGCCGCTCAGCGATTGATCGAAGACGGCGATGCGCTCTCCGCCGCCCTCCGCTGCCGGCCGGTGACCGGCCCAGCTCTCGGGCACCATCGGGATGCACGACAGCACGCTGCGGCTGTCCATATTGACCAGGTTGTCGCGCCGCATGAGCTGGTGGAGCTCGCCCAGGGTGAGCCAGCAATAATCGTCGTGCGGGGGGATGTCCTCGTTGACCTCTACCACCATGTTGCGGTTGCGCTTGCGCAGGAAGTAGGAGCCGTGCTCGCTCTGCAGCTGATCGACCAGGACCGTCGAGCGACCTGGCTCGAGGAAGTACTCCAGGTACCGGGTTCGCTTGCCCTCGTGCACTCGGGTGTAGTTGCTCTTGGTCGCCTGCACGGTGGGCGAGAGTTGCAGGGTGTTGACGTTGCCAGGCTCCATCTTGGCCTGCATGAGGCAATAACGCACGCCATCGATGACTCGGGTCACGATCCCCAGGATGCCGATCTCCGGCTGGCGGATGATCGGCTGATCCCAGGCCGGCCGTGGCCCGTGGTTGGTCTGCACCCGCGCCCCTTCGATGGTGAAGAATTTGCCCGAGCCGTGGGCCAGGTGCTGCGGCCCCTCGACGAAGCCCCACTGCTCCATCTCGGCGAAAGCGATCGGCCGCACTTCGAAGCGACTCGCCGCATGCCGTGCCCGCAGCCACTCGAAGAGCTCGGCGCGGGACTGGTAGCGGTTCTCGGTGGTCAGCGCCGAGCGCAGGAAGCTCGACTCGCCCCCCTCCCGCTGCCAGGGTGCGCGGCTCACGAGCCGATAGCCTCCAGGTACTCGTCCCACGAACGGATCGACTTGCCGATATCGTAGTGGCTGCTCGCCAGCACCAGGCATACGGCATCAGGCGACAGCTCGAAGAGGCGGATGAAGAGCATGCGCGGAGTGTAGAGGCCGCGGGTCGGATCGTCCATGGTGTAGGTCTCGTGCCGCCGGCCATCGGAGAGCTCGAGCCGGAAGCTGCCCGCCAGGGCGACGATCACCTGATCGGTATCGCGATGGGCGTGGCCGCCGCGGTCGGCGGTCACATGGTGCATGTAGAACAAGCGCCGGATCTCGAAGGGGATGTCCATACCGCTCTCGATCGCGGTCAAGACACCGCGATCGTCGCGAATCGACGGTAAATCGATCCAGCGCAGGTCGTCCAAAGGGCTGTTGGGCATGGGATGGCGTCCAAACGGGGATGGAATGGGCTGTGGAACCTTGACTCCGCGGCGCAGAAACCGGACTATGCAGCTGTCCGGGCGGGAACGCAAGCTCCCACC
>JBCCGX010000175.1:0-12004 GCA_039029035.1 Acidobacteriota bacterium
CAAGGAGCTCCTATGGGCTGTGCGGGAGGGCGACGAGGCCGCCCTCGACGAGTTGATCTCGCGCAAGACCAACCCGCTCTTGAAGCTCGTCTACCGGATCTTGAACGATACCGAAGAGGCGCGCGACGTGGTGCAGATCACGTTCTTTCGTCTGTGGGAGAAGCGTGACCGTTTCGATGACCGGTGGAGCCCGAACACCTGGATCTACCGCATCGCGACCAATCTGGCGATCGACCAGCTGCGCTCGCGGCGCAGTCGCCAGAAGAGCCTGGAGCCCATCCGCCACCACATGCAGGATGCGTTCTCCTGCCGCTCACGACGCGACCGCGCCAGCGTGCACGAGAGCGAGATCATGGGGATCTTTCAAGAGCTGGCCGCCGAGCTGACCGAAAAGCAGCGTATGGTTTTCCTACTCCGCGAGGTCGAAGAGCTACCCTCGAAGGAAGTGGCTCAGATCGTCGGCTGCCGGGAGTCAACGGTGCGTAATCATCTGTTCAATGCCCGCAAAGTGCTGCGCAACGAGTTGCGCGAGCGCTACCCCGAGTACGCCGGTGGCCGAGAAGTGCGAGGTCGGAAATGAGCTGTCCGGACTGGCAGAGTCTTGCCGCCCAACGGGATCACGGCTCGGGAGAGGTTCCCGGATGGCAAGCGGCTCTCGATCATCTCGAGAGCTGTAAAGCTTGCGAAGCCGAGGCTTTGGCGGCCGATCCGACCTTGTTGTTCCGGCGCCTGCCGGTACTCGAAGCCGACACACAAGAGATCGAGGCGATGCAGCGCGCGGTGCGCATGCGGCGCCGCGAAGCGGTCGAGCCCGCGAGCGGTCGGCGCTCCTGGCTGCGCGCCGCTGCGGTGGCGGCGGTGCTCCTGGGTGGGGCCTGGCTCACCGCCAGGGTTACTCTGGCGCCCGAGTCCCCTGCCAGTCTGCAGGGCACGGTGGCCGAGCAGGGGGTCGAATCACCCTCTGCCTTCGGCAGTGCGACCTTCGAGAGCTCGGCCCTCGAGAACGAGGTGACTCCGGCCAGCATTTTGCCGCTGGTCGAGAATCTCGACCCCGCCTATGGGCCGATCATTCAAGTCGACGATCAGGAGATCTCCGTCGTCGTCGTCATGCCGCAGAATCACGATGTCCGAACGGATCGAGACGCGTGATCGATCCCTTCGCAAGAGGTAAGAGCCACTGATGCATCCGACGCGCTCGATCGTCGCTTCCGCTGCCGGAGTCGCCCCTGCTTTGCGCTGGGGGGGCCATGCTCTGGCTGTCCTACAGTGCTTCGTCTTGTTGTGCTTCGGTGCCGCGTCGGCTTCGTATGCCGATGCTGCGCCCGGGTCACGACTACAGGTGTACGCCTATACCTTGAAGCACCAGCAGGCGCACGAGGTTCTGCCGCAGATCCGGCCGTTGTTGTCCGCGCGGGGCACGGTCGAGGTGCAGCCCGGTGGCAACACTCTGGTCGTCCGTGAGACGCAACCGATCATCGATCGGATCGCTCGTTTACTCGACGAGTTCGATCATCCGCCGGAAGAGCTGCGTTTCGATATTCAGATCGTCCGGGCAGGACCGAAGCGCAGCGGCATCTCTCCTCCCCAGGTGGTCGAAGAGTCGGTCGCCGAGCTGCCCGAGCCTTTGGCTGCTCAGCTTCGAGAGTACCTGCGCTACGATGATTATCGAGTGCTGGCCGAAGCCGGGGTGCAGACCCGGGAAGGCGAAGAAGTCACCTACGCGCTGGGGAAGACCTATAGCGTCAGCTTCAAGTCGGGCACTCTGATGTCCGGCCAACGGGTGAAGCTCGAAGGCTTCCGGATCGTCAAGCAGGTCAAGAATCCGTCTAACAAAGGTCGCCAGCTGGCACCGAGAGAGCTTTTCCACGCGACCCTCAACCTGTGGCTCGATCGGCCCTTCAACCTCGTCTTGACGCAAGACGAGAAGCGCAAGGAAGCCCTGATGGTGGCGATCTCCTGCCGTCGGGAAAAACGCTCGCCCTGAGCCTGACCGGGCCCGACCCAACTCTGGAAGAGGCATAGCGTAGAGCCATGCAATTCGTTTGCAGGTATGGAACCCCTGACGGACGCGTTCTGACCAAGGTCCAGCAGGGCAACGACGCGGCAGCGGTGCAGCGCGAGCTGGAACGCCAGGGGTTCCACATCTTCGAGGTGCGCCAGCGCGGTGTGCCCTTCCAGATTCGTCTACCCTTCGCGCGCCGTCGCAAGCGCATGCCGCTCGAAGAGTTCATGGCCTTCAATCAGGAACTGGCCGCCTTGCTGCGCGCCGGGTTACCTTTGCTGCAGGCGCTGGAGCTGATGCTCGAGCGCATGGAGGCTTCGGATCTACGTGATGTGTTGTCCGAGATTCGCGACCAGGTCAAGTCGGGTGAGGAGCTGTCGGACGCTTTTGCCAAATTCGGCGACCTCTTCCCGCCGCTCTACGCCTCCTCGCTCAAGGCCGGCGAGAAGTCCGGCGAGCTCGAGCAGGTCATCCGGCGCTTCATCCGCTACTTGAAATTGGTCATCAACGCGCGCAAGCGCGTCGTCTCGGCGCTGGTCTATCCCACCGTTCTCATCGGTCTGTCGTTCGTCATGCTCGGGATCATGGCGGTCTACGTCGTGCCGAGCTTTTCGCGCTTTTATCGCGATCTCGATGCAGAGCTACCGACGATCACTCAGATCACTCTCGGCATTTCCTTCTGGCTGCGCGACAACATCGTATGGCTGCTCATCGGGATGATCGTGGGCGGCATGACCCTCAGGCGCTGGAGCGAGACGCCGCCGGGGCGCCTGTTCTTCGACAAGCTCCGGCTGCAGATTCCTCTCGTCGGAGACATCTTCCACAAATTTGCCCTGGCCGAGTTCTGCCGCTCCCTCTCGACCCTGATCGCCGGTGGCATTCCTCTGATCTCGGGGCTCGAGACCGCCACCGACGCGGTGGGTAACAAACATATCGGTGAGCGCATCCGACCGTCGATCGACGAGGTCCGACAGGGTCAGTCTTTTCACGAAGCGCTGGATCGGACGGAAGTCTTCCCAGCCATCTCGGTCGATATGATCAAAGTCGGCGAGGCGACGGGCTCCCTCGACGAGATGTTGTCGAGTGTCTCGGACTACTTCGACGAGTATGTCGAAACCAAGGTCCAGCGGTTGTTGACCCTGGTCGAGCCGATCATGCTGGTCGTCATGGGAGGCCTCATCGCATTGCTCTTGATCTCGATCTACCTACCGATGTTCGGAGCCCTGAACCAGGTCGGAACCTGAGGCTGCTAGACGAGACAAGGCGGATGACCGTTAGATAGGGGGAGCGTTCGGCGCGAGGCGCATTGCTTCGCAGGCCCGAGTGACGCCGCCCAGCTTGGAGCTCACCATGGAACAAACCGCACTCGAAGCGTCGAACACAGAAGGCGAGGAGCTCTCCCTCGAGTCCTACTCGGCCGAGCCGATGATACCGCCGCCGGTCGATCCGTCCGCTGCAGCGGATGCTGCCAGCGAAGCGGACGGGGTTTCACCCGCAGACGGAGTGTCGCCCGAAGACGAAGAGCGGGCCAGCCAAGAGCTCGCAGCGACCTACGGCATGGACTATGTCGACGTGCGGAATTTCCGCATCCAGAACGATCTTTTCCGCCGCATCCCGTTCGAGCTGATGCTGCGGTACACCTTCATCCCTCAGGAGCAGCTGGCTGACCGGATGTCGGTGGTAATGGCGGACCCGACCGATGTCCGTCGCCTGGACGAGCTCGAGCTCCTGCTGGGGCAGCCGGTCGAGGTCAAAGTCGGCGCGCGCTCGGCGATCGAAGAAATCCTGACCAAGTCGGACAGCGCCCAGCGGGTGGTCGATGAAGCGGCCGAGGATTTCCGTATCCAACTGGTCCAGGGCGAGGGCGAAGGTGAAGAGGTGCTGTCGATCGGCAGCATCACCCAGGACCAGAGCCCGATCATCAAGCTGGTCGACTCCACACTGTTCAACGCCATTCAACGCCGCGCCTCGGACATCCACATCGAGACCGGCGAAAAAGATGTGGTGATCAAGTACCGCATCGACGGCGCGCTCTACCAGGCGATGGACGCTATCGACAAGCAGCACCACCAGACCATCATCAGCCGCATCAAGGTGATGTCCGAGCTCGACATCTCCGAAAAGCGCATTCCCCAGGACGGCCGTTTCAAGCTGCGTCTGAAGGGCCGCACCATCGACTTCCGCGTCTCGATTCTGCCCACCGTCCAGGGCGAGGATTGTGTGATCCGCGTGCTCGACAAGGAGTCGATGAACAAAGAGTTCAAGAACTTGTCGCTGGATGTTCTGGGGATCGACGAAGACACCAAGGCCAAGCTGCGCAAGGCGATCCGCGAGCCTTACGGCATGGTGCTCGTCACCGGACCCACAGGGTCGGGTAAGACGACCACCCTCTACGCCTGCCTGAACGAGATTCAGTCACCGGAAGACAAGATCATCACCATCGAGGATCCGGTCGAGTATCAGCTGGCGGGTGTCGCCCAGATTCCGGTCAACGAGAAGAAGGGTCTCACCTTCGCTCGCGGCCTGCGGTCGATCCTGCGGCACGACCCGGACAAGATCATGGTCGGTGAGATCCGCGACGAAGAGACCGCCCAGATCGCCATCCAGTCGGCACTGACCGGCCACCTGGTCTTCACCACCGTCCATGCTAACAATGTGGTGGATGTGCTCGGTCGCTTCCTCAACATGAACGTCGACCTGTACAATTTCGTTTCGGCGCTCAATTGCATCCTGGCACAGCGTCTGGTCCGCAAGATCTGTGAGCATTGCAGACAGCCGGCGGAAGTCGACGATCGCTTGCTCGAATTCAGTGGGCTCGAGCCCGACAGCTACCAAGACATCTCGTTCTACGAAGGAGCAGGTTGTATCGAATGCAACGGCGCTGGCTACCACGGTCGATTGGCGGTCTCGGAGCTGCTCTACCTGTCGGACCCGATCCGCGAGCTGATCCTGACCAAACGGCCGGCGGCCGAGATTCGTCGGGCAGCGAAGGAAGAAGGTATGAGCTTTCTCCGCGAGTCGGCGCTCGAGAAGGTCTTTCAAGGAGTCACCACGCTTCGTGAGATCAATAAAGTTACCTTTGTGGACTGAGCGCCTGCTGGGCCTCGATCCGGTACCGCCACCGCCGCACGTCTTCTCCCTCGACGCGCGGGCGCTGAACTATGGCTGCTTCCGAAGCGGTCCGCAGGGGTTTGTCTACGAAGATAACCAGTCGGTCGAAGTTCCGGGCGGTCTGTTCGCCGACGGTCTGCTCGGTGCACCGATCCCAGAGCCGGAGCGCTTGCACGAGCTGGTGGGGGATTTCGCCCGCCGCATGCCGGAGCCGATCAAGAACGCCTCGCTGGTCGTGCCCGATGCCTGGATGCGGTTGATCTTTACCGAACTTGCCGAATTGCCCCGCAAACGGCAAGCTCGGGAGGAGGTCCTGCGTTGGAAACTCAAGCGACTGGTGCCGTTCCGGGTCGAGGATCTGCGTATCTCGGCTTCCCTGGTGACACCGTTTCCGACCCAGGAAGAACCGCTGCGGTTGCTGATCGGATTCGCCATCGACCTGTTGATCAGTCAGATCGAAGGGGCTTTCACCGCGGCCGGCATCGAGCTCGGTCGGGTGACCAACACGACCCTCGCCGTCGCGGCCAGCCTCGAGCACCTGGTCGAAGCCGACGACCTCGCCGGCCTGGTTTGTGTCCAGCCCGACGCCTATACGTTGAGCTTCTTCCGCCGCGGCGAGCCGTTGCTGTACCGCTACAAAGCGGTTGCCGAGAGCGCTCTCACCAGCAGTACCGTACGGCGAGATCTTCGCCTGACGACGAGCTTCCTACATCAACACTTCCCGGAAACACCTCCGCGCCGGGTCTTCCTTGCCGCTCCCATGGAGCAGGAAGAGACCTGGCAGGAGTGGCTGTACGACGAGTTCGATCTGAACCCTGAACCCCTGGCGTTCGAGCATTTCCAGCTTTCTCGGACCCAAGTCGGTCCATCGTGGCTGGAGACCGCCCCGTTGCTCGGGGCGGCAACCCTCGAGGTGGCATAGACCGTGGGAGGCGTCAATCTAGCTCGCCGTCCGTTTGTCAATCGACGGCCCGTCCTGCGTCTGGCGATCCTTCTGTGGCTCGTCGGCACGATCCTTCTATTCGTCAACCTGCGCCTCTTTGGCCGCCATGCCCAGGGGTCAGAAGAGTACCGACAGCGCCTGGCCGACGTGGACCTCGAGGTCGGTGAGGCGCGCGCCAAGTTGATCGAGCTCGACCCGGAGCTGGATGCGATCAGTGTCAAGCAGCGCAACGGACAAACCAAGTTCCTGAATGACGTGATCGAGTATCGCCGGTTTCCGTGGAGTGCCTTGTTCGACGATCTCGAGGAGGTGCTTCCTTTAGGCGTCCGTCTGTCCAGCGTCAAGCCTGCGGTGCGTCTGGTGGCTGACGAGCCCACCCCGTCGCGGCGTCGAACCAGGCGGCAGACGACCTCGCGCCGACGTCAGGCGCGAGCGGCGCAAGAGGCGCAAGCCGCGCAGGCGACGCCACAGCCCGCGGCCGAGGCGCGCCGCAACGAAGTGCGCTTGAAGCTCTCCGGCGTCGCGCGGACGGAAGAGGACCTGTTGAATTTCATCGACAACCTCTATGCCAGCTCATCCTTCCGAAACCCCTTCTTGCCCGGGGACAGCGAAAACGACGGTCAGTTCGGCTTCTCGATCGACGTCCTCTACCTGACTCGAACCAGCCAGGCAGTGGAAGAGGAGCCGCCCGCACCAGATGGTGCAGAGGACTCCGCCGCCGGCGCCCTGGCTGCCGTATCGGAAGGCGAGGGCGCACCGACCTTGGTCGAGGGCGAAGAGGGTGCCGAGGCCACCGACGATCCCCCATCTCAGCCGCCGACCGAGGTCGCTAGCCAAAGCTCGCGCCCGGCCTCGGCTGCGGCAAGCACCGAGGACGGTGCGGAGGCCGCGCCGGCGACAGAAACCGGGCGTCGCCCGGCGTTGCCGGGCAGAGGATCGACGACTCGAAGGCCGCGACCGACCGAGCGTCGCGGCGCCACTTCGGCACCACGGCCTGGTGCGTCGGTGTCACTGCCTGGTGCAGCGGTGCCAGGGTCGGGTGCCTCGGGCGCCGGCGAACCTCGGGTGATCGGTGGCGCGGTCCCGGCCCAGGGCGCCGTCGAGCCGGGAACGGAAACGGGAACGGGAGGTCCGGAGCCACCGCCGGCAAGCGAGCCACCGGGTGTCGTCACGCCGCCAGCCTCGGCAACACCGACCCTCCGCCGCGGGTCTTTGCTCGGCGCGCCCCCGATCGTACCGATGACAACCTGGGGAGTCCTCGCATGATCTCGCTGATCGAAGCCTGGCGCAGGCACGTTTGGCTGTGGGTGCTGCCGTTGGCTTTCTGTATTCTCAACCTGCTGGCCTTCGCCGTCTACGGCTCGGCCTTCGCCGGCAAGGTCGAGCGCCTGGAGCGCCAGTACCAAGACACGATCGGAGTGCGCGACGGACTGCGCGAAGAGCATGCCATCGTCGTCGAGTTCCTGGCCAAGGCCGATGCTCACCGGGGTGAGACCGAAGGGCTCTATTGGGACTACTTCCAAACCGAAGCCCAGCGGTTCACCCGCATCATCCTCGAGGTCAAGCGACTCGCCCGTCAGGCGGGCCTGCCGGCCTCGACTTGGAGCTATCCGAAGAAAGACCTGGCGAGCTACGGGCTGGTGGAGCGTAGTGTTCGATTCTCCGTCGATGGAACCTACGATCAGCTGCGTCAGTTCATCAACTTCCTCGAGCTCACCGACCACTTCCTGGTCTTGAACAGCATCACGCTCGGCGGTAGCGGCGACCAGCAGAGGAATCCGCGGCTCAACATCAATCTCGTCGTGTCGACGATGTTCGCCAAGGACGACCTCGAGAACCCGAACGAGAGCCCGGCCGAGGAGTTTGCCGAAGACTCAGGCGAGGAGCCTGCCGAAGACCCAGCCGAGGAGCCATCGACATGAATCTCGATCAGCTCGGTCAGCGGGAGAAGCGCCTGCTGATGGTTCTGGCCTTGTTGTTGCCGATCCTGCTCTGGCAAACCATCGGACCGATGCTCCAGGGCTTCGCCAATCGAGGCTCGGGTGGTGGCCGCGCCGCTGCCAGGGTCGAGCAACGCGCCAAAGCGCGTCAAAACCTGGACGAGCTGCGCCTGGCATCGCTGAATGTCGAGAGCGGCGAGTACGAGCCCCAGCGCAATATCTTCATCTACGGGCAAGAGAAGAAGCCACCTCCCCCGCCGCCTGTGGTCCGGCCTCCGGCGGTCGCGAGAGCCCCGCGTCCGGTCCCCGCGCCGCGCGGTCCCGCCAAGCCACAGCCCCCGCCGATCGACCTCAAGCTACTCGGTATCTTCGGTCCCGAGCGTCAGCGCATCGCGGTGCTGACGGACGACGAGGGGGCGATCATCGACGCCCTGGAAGAGGACGTCGTGCGCGAAAAGTTCATCGTTCACCGGATCGGCTACGAGTCGATCGACCTCAAGTTTGTCGGCTTTCCCGATGTCGAACCGGAACGCGTCGAGATCGGCGGTTAGTCAGAGACCAAGCGACGAAGCGAGTTCGAGACCAGCGAGTTTGAGATCAGGAGTTTGAGACCAAGCGATTGGCGCTGCCCCGAGAGACGCTCCGTCTGACCTTGGGATCATGGAGACACCAGTTATGTTCAAGACACCCTCACAGACCTCGATCTGCGGTGCCGGCACCCAGCGGCCCGGCAGGCGTCGGAGCGGGATGGTCCGGATCGTACCGGCGCTTTTGCTGCTTCTGCTGCTGGCCGGCTGTTCCGGCAATAGCATTTACCGCAAGGCCCAAGCCGCCGAGGCTGAGGGCGATTGGGATCAGGCCGTGCTCTCCTACCTCGAGGCGGTGCGTATCCACCCCGACAACATCGCCTATCGAGCCGCGCTGATGCGCGCCAAGATCCAGGCAGCCCAGTCCCATTTCCGCCTCGGCAAGCAGTTCCGTGAGGCCGGCGTGCTGGAACGAGCCATGGTCGAGTACCGCAGGGCGGTCGAGCTCGATCCGTCGAACCAATACGCCGAGTCCGAGCTGCGTAAGGTGGTGGAAGAGCTCGCCGCGGCCAAAGAGGGACGGACCCCGCGCTCGATCGCCGAGATGAAGGACGGGGTCGAGGGTGTCCAGGCCCAGCCGCCGGTGCTCAATCCGCGCTCCAAGGAGCCGATCGATCTGATCTTCTCCGAGCCCGCCTCGGTGCTCGACATCTATCGCGCTCTAGGCCAGGCCTTTGGCGTCAATGTGCTCTTCGACCCCAAGCTGAAGGATCAGGAGATCTCGATCGTTCTCAACGAGGTCACCGCGCTCTCCGGTCTCGAGATCCTGATGCGCACGGTCAATCACTTCTACAAAGTGCTCGACGAGCACTCGATCATCATCGCCGACGACACGCCGCAGAATCGGCGGACTTACGAAGACCAGGTCATCCAGACCTTTTTCCTCGACAACGCCGAAGTCAAAGACGTGATGACCATGGTGCGGAGCCTGATTGGCGCCAAGCACGTGGCGGCCAACGAGCAGCTCAACGCCATCGTCCTGCGCGACACGGCCGACAAGGTCAAGGTGGCGGAGCAGATCATCCGCTCCAACGACAAGGCGAAAGCCGAGGTGGTGGTCGATGTCGAGCTGCTGCAGATCAATACCTCGACGTTGCAAGAGCTGGGCTTGAGCCTGTCCGAGAACCGAACGACGATCAGCCCGAACTTCGGTGCGACCGGTGACGATGGTACCGGGGGCAACAGCGTTCGCTTTTCTGACCTCGAGTTCATCAACGAGAACAACTGGTTCATCACCGTACCGAGCTTTTTCTTCGATTTCGCCAAGTCGAACGGTGATGCACAGGCCTTGGCGCAGCCGAAGCTGCGCATCACCGAGGGCGAGAAGGGCAACCTCACGATCGGTGATCGCGTGCCGATTCCCACCACGACCTTCAACACCAACAACCAGGGTGTTGGTGGCACGATCGTGCCAGTGACCTCGTTCCAGTACCAGGAAGTCGGTATCAAGATCGAGATCGAGCCCCGGGTGCACCACAACGAAGAAGTGACCCTCGACGTCAACGTCGAAGTGTCCAACATCGCCGACTTCGTCACCGGCTCCGGCGGTCAGGAACAGCCGGTCATCGGCACGCGCAACATCCAGACCAGCATCCGGTTGCGCGACGGAGAGACCAATTTTCTCGCCGGCCTCATCCGCCAGGAGGAAGGCCAGACCGAATCCGGCATTCCCGGGCTCTCGGACATTCCGGTGCTCGGCCGATTGTTCAAGCGCACGTCGACCGACAATCGGCGGACGGACATCGTGCTCACCCTCACGCCGCATGTCATCCGACGGGCCAGCATCACCGAGCGTGACCTGATGCCCATCTGGGTGGGCACCGAGGCCAACATCACCTTCCGTGGTGGTAGCCCACGGGTGGAGTCGAACGTCAGCGGCCCATTCGATGGCAGCGATGATTCCCGCGAGCGCGTCCGTGAGCGTCTGCGCGAGCGCCTGCGCTCGTTGCCCAGGGGCCTGCAGGGCGAGGACGCCGCCAACCAAGGCGAGGACGCGGAAGAGTCCGAGAGCGCGCAGCCTTCGGGAGGGATCGATTTGGCACCGACCGGAGGCCTCAACGATCCTTTCGGTCGCACCGAAGAAGACGACGATGACGATGGCTGAGGTTCGTCCGTAAACAGGATAGAGGCCGGTCGTTCCCGGCCTCGAACCTTGGAGAACCGAGCGTGAGATTTTTCGACATCCGCCGATCGACGCGTTGGCAGCGGCGATCGGTTCGTCAACGGGGCTTCAGCCTGACCGAGCTGGTCGTGGTCTGTGTGATCCTGAGCTCACTGGCCGCGGTCTCGTTCCCGATCGCCAAGTACTCCATCAAGCGACAGAAAGAGATGGAGCTGCAGTTCGTTCTGCGCAAGATGCGCAACGCGATCGACGAGTACAAGCGCTACAGCGACGCGGGTCTGCTGCCGGTCGAAGTCGGCACGGATGGCTATCCGGCGGAGCTCGAAGCGCTCACCGAGGCTCACAACCTGGTCGGTCAAGGCCCCAGTACTGTCAAGCGGTTCATGCGCCGTGTCCCGATCGACCCGATGACCGGTGAAGCCGAGTGGGATCTGCGCAGCTATCAGGACGATCTGGACAGCGGTTCCTGGGGTGGAGAGAACGTCTACGATGTCAAGTCGTTGAGCCAGGGCGTCGGCCTCAACGGTATCCCCTACTCCGAATGGTGAAATGAGGTCAGCGATGCCTAAAACAGTGCAAGGAGGCCCGGTGCCACGAGGCTCGGTGCAACAAGGCCGAGCGCGCCGCATCGGGCGGTCCCGAGCGCAAGAAGGATTTTCCCTGTTGGAGCTGATCATCGTGATCACGGTGATCGGCGTGTTGGCGACTATTGCCCTACCCAACTTGCTCAATACGCCTCGCCGGGCCGACGAAGCGGTGCTCAAGACCAATCTGAGGACCCTGCGCGAAACCATCGATCAGCACAACGGTGACAAGGGCTATTTTCCGGCCAGCATCGAAGCGCTGGTCGACGAGGGCTATCTGCGCGACGTGCCGTATGACCCGATCTATGAAGCCGCCGAGTGGGGGCTCGAATACGAAGAGTTCCAGGCGGAAGAGTTCGAGCCCGCCGAGACGGATCTGGCGGAAGGCGGCGAGCCGGGCATCATCGACGTCTACTCGCTGTCGGAAGAAGAATCGCTCGACGGCCAGCCCTATAGCGAGTGGTGAGATGTCGCCTGGTGTAAGGCTCGCCCCGAGGCTCGGTGCCTGGCATCTCTGGCCACAGCGGTTCAAGCACCGCTCGCAGGTTGCCAGGCAGTCCGCCGGTTACAACCTCGTGGTCTTGGCGGTGGCGGTGACGGTGCTCAACATCGTCGCGGCCAAGGCGTTGCCCATGTGGAGCACGATGATCCAACGGGCGAAAGAGGAAGAGCTGATCTTTCGTGGCTTGCAATACGCCGAGGCGATCCGGGTGTA
>JBCCGX010000176.1:0-11998 GCA_039029035.1 Acidobacteriota bacterium
CCGGAAAGACTCCGATATGGTCGAAGCGCTGGCTGAGGTCGCGCAAGGTCTCTTCGCTGGCACCGTAGGCGCGGAAGACCCAGGGGCCGTCCCCCTCGAAGGGCGCCTGGGCGGTGGCGGCGGTGGCCAACAAGGTGAGCATCGAAGCGAGCACGATCAGGCGGAGGCTAGTCCAGGCGCCTGTCGCATACACATGCGAAGATCTTGGGTAGCTCATCGGAAGTCCTCTTGGCGAGTGGATCGGCGGGGAGGTGTGGCTGCTGTGGGCCAGCCAAGTTTGACTCAGTTGAAGGCTCACGTCGACAATCGGGGCCGGGCGGCGCCGCTCCGGGTGCCGGCCGTGAGAATCGCCCGGCGCTTCGGCCCGGTCCACCGTCGATATGACCTCCGAAAATCCACCGCAGCGCAGCGAGTCTGGGTCTCCGAGCGCCAGTCACGGCGATGCCCGGCTCAGCCCTCGCCCGAGGGATCGTCCGCTGGGTCAACTCGAGAAGCGCTGGCTGATCGCTGGGATCCTCCTGGCCAGCGTGGCGCTGGCGGTGAGCAACGCCTTCGTCCAGGACGACGCGTTCATCTCCTTCCGCTACGCCAGAAACCTGGTCGAGACCGGTGAGCTGACTTGGAACCCCGGCGAGCCGGTACCGGTCGAGGGGTATACGAACTTCCTCTGGACGCTGCTGCTCGCCGCCGCGCTGGCTCTCGGCTGCGAGCCGGTCCTCGCCTCTCGAGGTCTGAGCTTGCTCGCGCTCTTGGGCACCCTCGTCGCTACCTATCGGCTAGCGCTGGCGACGCTCGGAGCGCCCGCCCGCGCCGCTCTGGCAATCGGTCTGCTGGGCACGAACTACACCTTCAGCTGCTTCGCGACCGGCGGGCTGGAGACCCAACTGCAGGCGTTGCTGATCACCACTTCTGCGCTGCTCGCCTGGCGGATCGCCCAACCAGGGTCCGAAGCCCTCCGAGATTACGCAATCCTCTCGGTTCTCTGCGCCGCCGCGGTGATGACGCGGCCCGATTCGGCGCTGCCCTGCACTATCCTCGTCGCCTGGGTTTGGATCGCCGGTTTGCGCCAGCGGCCCCCGGTCTCGGAGGTCCTGGCCCGTGGCATCGCAACGCTGGCCCCCGCCTTGCTGCTCCTCGGCCCTTGGCTGGCCTGGAAGCTGGCGTACTACGGGCGAATCCTGCCCAACACCTTCGACGCGAAGGTCTCCGCCGCATCGCTGGCGACGATCGGGCAAGGGCTGGGCTACGGGCTCAATTTCGTCCTGTCCTACCAGCTCTTGCCTTTTCTGGTGCTGGCGATCGCCCTGGGCAGGAGACTGTGGCGGCGGCAAGACTTGCTCGTGCTGTGCGGGGTGGTGCTCGCCTGGGCTGCCTATCTCATGCGTGTCGGTGGCGACTTCATGGAGTTTCGCATGGTGGTGCCGGTGCTGCCGTTCGTCTTCATCCTCATCGCTTTCCTGATTCTCCAGCTCGAGCCTCTGTGGTGCCGGATCCTCCTCGTCGCTCTGCTGCTCTTCGGCAGCGCGCACCACGCGCTGCGCTTCCGGGACGGCGGCGGCCTCGAGTCGATCGCGACTCTGCGGGGTTACCTGGAGAACGAGCACACCAACTGGCCCGGCGCGGGCATGGCTCTGGGCGAGCTTTTCGGGGAATCGCTTGTCGCGGGGCGAACAGAACCGGTGCGGATCGCGACCACGGCAGCCGGGGCGATTCCGTATTACTCGCGACTCGAGACGGTCGACATGTTGGGGCTCAATGATCTCTGGGTGGCCCGAAACGGGTCTGTGGTGAGCCTTCGCAGTGGCCATTCCCGGCAAGCTGACCTGCAGTATCTCTTGCGGCGTGAGGTGCACCTGATGCTCGGCCATCCCCATGTGGCCCGGCTGGACGAGGCGGCGGACAAGCAATCGATCGCGATCAGTAGCCTGCAGCGGCTCTTTTTGGTGCGGATCGAACCAGAAGCTATTCCTCGGACAGCTCGGGTCGTCGAGATCCCGATCGATTCGACCTATGGACTCCGGGTGCTCTATTTGCTGCCCCACCCTTGGGTCGACGAGGTGATCGAGCGCGAGGAACTCGAGACATGGAGGCTGGCCTGGGACTGATCCTCACCAGGAGATCGCCGGCCAGGAGGCCATCGGCTGGTTTTGATCTAATTGATGTAAAAGTTGGTAGCCCCGGGGGGAATCGAACCCCCTCCTGTGGGTTGAAAGCCCACTGTCCTAACCAGTAGACGACGGGTCCTGAGTTTGTTTTTGCAAGGTTTAATGGATAGAGGAATCCCTTGGCTTACTGGAGTGATTTCCAGTCGCCTAAAACAGCAAAAGCCGGGCTCCTTGCAGAGGCCCGGCTTGACGACGCTCGATATGAAAAAGCGTAGCTAGAAGCCGACCTCCTCGAAGGTCTCTTCCTCTCGTTCGATGGTGTGGCGGTCGAGCGTTGGCATGGGTCTATCTCGAAGTGGCTTTGAGTTGAGTCCTTGATGGGCCGACGTGCTACATCGACTCGCGACGGAAAGAAAATAGAGCAGGCGCCCGGTGTTGTCAAGTATAATCTCGCTCAAATTGATTCAAAAGCCTTCGTGGAGTCCAGTGCCCAATGAGGAGTCTGATGACCAACACAGAACAGATCGAATATTCTGTCGCCTGTTTCCAGCAGGGTGATCTCGAAGCTGTTCTCGGCCTCATGGCGGAGAACGTCGACTTCCGCCCGTCCGGCCCTGCCGAGCTCCTGCCTTGGGCCCGGCCGCGATACGGACGAGCCGAAGTGGCGCAGTACTTTAACGACCTGCTGGAGGCGGTCGACTATGAGAGTTTCGAGGCCGAGAAGTTCCTCGCCGATGGCGACGAGGTGGTCGTCCTGGGCCGAGCTCGGATGCGGCTCAAGGCGACCGACCGAGTCTTCGACACCGATTGGACGTTGCGCTTTGAGTTGAACGACGGGCAGGTCGTGCGCTACCGCGACGTCTGGGACACCGGCGCTGCCCTGGAAGCCTTCGGCCTCGTCCGTCGCGGCGACTGACGTCAGACCCGCTCCACCGGATAGGGACGAGCGCCGTGATGCAAGCGGTCCGGTTCGCGCGCTTCGGCGGCCCCGAGGTGCTCGAAGTCGTCGAGGTCCCTCGGCCATCGCCGCGGCGGGGCGAGGCCCTGGTGCGGGTCAGGGCGGCAGCGCTCAACCCGAAGGACACCTTCGTGCGCAAGGGACGCTTTCGCTGGTTGTCCGGGCGTCCGCCGCTGGCGACGGGGTTCGACTTCGCCGGAGATGTGGCGGCGCTCGGCCCGAGCACCGAGGGCTGCGGTCTCGAGCTCGAGCAGCCGGTGTACGGCATGCTCGATGGCTTCCGCGGCGGTGCCTGTGCCGAATATGTCGTCGCCCCGGCAGCGACCCTGGCGCCGATGCCGTCGCGTTTGGCCTACGACGAAGCCGCGGCGGTGCCCCTGGTCACCAGCACCGCGCTGCAGGCCTTGCGCGACCGTGGCGGATGGCAGCCGGGGCAGAAGGTCTGCATCAACGGAGCCTCTGGGGGCGTCGGGTCGATGGCGGTGCAGCTGGCGCGGCTACAGGGGCTTTCGGTCACGGCCATCAGCTCGGCTGCCCGCCGCGAGTTTCTGACCGAGCTCGGCGCTGAGCGAGTGGTCGACTACGCGCGGGTCGACATCACCGCCAGCGACGAGCGGTTCGATCTCTTCTTCGACGTCTTCGGTAACCGACCGTTTGCCGCCGTGAAACCGATCTTGACCGAGCGCGGCGTGTGGATCTCCACCGTGTTGCGATTCCACGTCGTCCGCAGCCTGGCGGCCACGGTGTTCGGGCGTGGCAAGAGAGCCCGCCTGATCGTGGTGCGCCCCAGCGGCCAGGACTTACGTCAGATCGGCCAGTGGATCGATGCAGGCAAGCTGCGTCCGATCGTCAGTCAGCGGTTCGACCTGTCCGAGATCGCCGCCGCCCACGCCGAGCTCGAGAGCAAGCACACCTGCGGTAAGCTCGTGCTGAGGATTTGACTGCGGAAGCCAAACCTCTCGGCAGCCGGCGCCGTAAAACAACGGCTGTCTCCTGAGCCCTCACCAAGCCGACGATCGGACGCGACGGACGATCGCAATGCTCAGCACGTTGACCCTACCGATCGAAGATCGGGCGTGGTTGCGGTGTGCTAAGACCCTATAGGGAGGGTGCGGTAATGAGCGGGCGCAGTGATGATAGATTGTGAAGATCCCATCCCCCAGCGAAGCCCCGACGATCGACCCCGGCATAGGAGTAGACCCTTGACCGAAACATCCCCCTCCCTGACCCGACCCCTTTTCTACGCCTGCCTGGGAGTTTGCCTCCTGGCCGCGTCCACGGCCAGCTTGGCCCAAGTACCCATCATCCAGCCCGGCGCGCCGGGCGAGCCGGTGAAGAAGCTCAGCGCCGACGAGGCGATCGAGATCGCTGATTCGAGCTACTCGCCAGCCGACGCTCGCTTCATGCAGGACATGATCCCGCACCATCACCAGGCAGTCGAAATGGCAGCCCTGGTGGCCGACCGCACCAACCGCCCCGAGCTGATCGATGTGGCCGGGCGGATCGATGCCTCGCAGCAGGACGAGATCGAGTTCATGCAGCGCTGGCTGCGCGAGCGCGGCGAGCACGTGCCGGAGCCGACCGCCCACGATGCGATGCACACTAGCCACAAGATGGCCGGTATGGCCACGCCGGAGCAGATGGCCGAGCTGGCGAAGTCTAAGGGCACGGCTTTCGATCGTCTCTTCCTGCAGCTGATGATCCCCCACCACGAAGGTGCGGTAACGATGGTCGAAGAGCTGCTCGATCAGCCGGGCTCGGCCTACGATCCGGTGCTCTTCGAGTTCACCAACGACGTCACCAACGACCAGGAGGCCGAGATCGAGCGCATGAACGCGCTTCTGGTCAGCCTGTCGGACGATCCGCGTTCGGCGCTGGCACCGGGCTTCGACAACGCCGGCCAGGCGATCCAGAACCTGAAGCTCGTCGCCACGTTGCCCAAGCCGCCTGGATTCTTCGACCCGAAGAACCCGGCCGAGCTGCCGGTGAAGCGTCTGCAGAAGGCCATGGACAAGCCCGAGGACGGCAAGAAGCCCGAGAAGAAGGAAGGCGAAGGGGATGACGACGAGGATGATGATTCCGACGACTCCGATTCCGACGACCGCTCGCCGCTGCTGAGCTTTGCCAACACCGACATGGCCTTCGCCGGTGATGTGTTGGTGACCGGCAGCTACCACGGCTTCAACGTCTACCGGCTCAAGGACGGCGCCAAGCCGGAGCAGCTCAGCTCCATCGTCTGCCCCGGCGGGCAGGGTGATGTGTCGATCGTCGGCGACTTGCTGATCATGTCGGTCGAACAGACCCGTGGCCGGCTCGATTGCGGTCTCGAGGGGATCAACGAAGACGTCAGCAACGATCGCTTCCGCGGCATCCGCATCTTCGACATCAGCGATCTGACGCGGCCGAGACAAGTGGGGGCGGTGCAGACTTGCCGTGGCTCACACACCCACTCGGTGGTTTCCGGCCCGGGCCTGGGCGGCCCGGAGGACGACGACAAGATCATCGTCTACAACTCCGGCACCAGCTCGGTGCGTGAAGAGGACGAGTTGGCCGGCTGTATCGACGAGACCCCCGGCGACGACCGCACGGCGCTGTTTCGCATCGACGTGATCGAGATCCCGGTCGACAATCCGGCTGCTTCGCGCATCATCGACAGCCCGGCGGTCTTTGCCGATCCCGAGACCGGGGTCCTGGCCGGCCTGTGGAAGGGCGGCGACCACAACGAAGACGATGACGACGAAACCCAGGAAACCCGGCGTACCGATCAATGCCACGACATCACGGTCTTCCCGGAGCGGGGCATCGCCGCCGGCGCCTGCTCGGGCAATGGCATCCTGTTCGACATCTCCGACCCGCGCAAGCCGACGCGGATCGACGCGGTGGTCGACAAGGGCTTCGCCTACTGGCACTCGGCAACTTTCAACAACGACGGCACCAAGGTCATCTTCACCGACGAGTGGGGTGGTGGTAGCCGGCCGCGCTGCCGGGCCTACGATCCGCTCGATTGGGGTGCCGACGCGATCTACGACATCGTCGACAACAAGCTGGTCTTCCGCGGCTACTACAAGATGCCGGCACCGCAGCTGGAGCAGGAGAACTGCGTGGCGCACAACGGCTCGATCGTGCCGGTGCCGGGGCGCGATCTCTTCGTCCAAGCCTGGTATCAGGGCGGTCTTTCGATCGTCGATTTCACCGACTCTGCCAACCCGGTAGAGATTGCCTACTTCGATCGCGGCCCGGTCGATTCCGAAGAGCTGATCCTGGCCGGCTACTGGTCCACCTATTGGTACGACGGCCTGATCTACGGCACCGAGATCCTACGCGGCCTCGACGTGCTGGCCCTGGTGCCCAGCGAGCACCTGTCCGAGAACGAGATCGCTGCGGCGGCCTTGGCCGATCAAGACGGTGTGTTCAATCCACAGCAACAGTTCCACGTCGACTGGCCGGCCGAGCCGGTCGTCGCCCGGGCCTACCTCGATCAGCTGCAGCGCGACGATGGCCTGCCCGACTCGCTGGGCAAGCGAGTCGCCGAAGCGCTGGATCGCTCGGTGGCACGGCTGGCGAACGGTGGCAGCGACGCCGAGCTGGCAACGGGTCTCGAGTCCTTGTCGGCGGACCTGGCGAACGGCACGGGCAACGCCCTGGCCAAGCAGCGTCGAGCTGCCCTCGGCGAGACGCTCTCGGGCATCGCCAAACGGCTGCGCTAGAACGGCCACGCCTGGGAGATTGGCGGATCTCCCGGGCGAGTCACCGGGTTTCGCTGAGGCCGGATGATCGTCTCGCTGAGGCCGGATGATGCAGAGGTACCGGTCTCGATCGTTGCCGCCGATCCAAGGGTTGGCGCCGTTCGTGCGGGTGAATTCCTCGGCAAGAATGATCATGGGTGGTAGATCAAGCGGTCTGGCGACGTTGGTCTTCGTCAGAAGGTTGCTGCAGCGACCCGCAATTGGCTGATCCTATTTAGGTGGCGTTCTCGCTTAGTGGGTCAAACGACTCCTCGAGAGTTGGATGACATCGCCAAGAGACGAACCCGGAGAACGCCATGACGCGACCACGATCTTTCCTTTGGATGCTCACCCTGCTGGCCGCCTACTCGGGCGCCCTCCAGCCTCTTCTTGCCGACGCCGCGACCGCCGACGGCGCGCTCGCCGATGCCGCCGACCGGATCGTCATCGGCCAGGTGGTGGCGGAGCCTTCGACGAGCGCCACAGCGGAAGCCAAGGACTACTCCGTCGCGGTGGCCACGGTGATCAAAGGGCGAGTTCTGCACAGCCCCGTGCGCGTGCGGCTGCCGGCGGCGAGGCCCCCGGTGAGCACCTTGTTCTCGCCAAGACAGCGGCTGCTGCTGTTTCTCGACGACCATGGATCGCAAGATTCGGGTGATGGCGCACTGCGCGTGTTGGGCGCCTTCCATCTGTATCGGCTCGGTGAGCGCGAGGTCGCCGACCCCGACTTTTGGGAGGGTCATTACCCGAGCCTCGAGGGTTGGGGCCCCCAGGGCCCGCGCAAGATCAGAGATCTGGCGTCCTTCAGCCACTGGCTCACTCAGCGGGCCCTCGGCCAGCCGCTGGCGGCCGACTACTGGCTCGACGCAGCACCCGAGACCCTGCGCGACGCCTATCGCGCGCAGGCTCGCAGGATCAGCGCCAACGCCGTGGCTCCCGGCTGGGTCAAAGCCAGTCAGCCCGCAGGCTCGGTGAGCGACCCGGCGGGCGATGTGGTGGTGATCAATGCGTTGTCCAACAACAGTCCCGACTTCGTGTCAGCCCAACTGTCGAGCACCGGCTCCAATCTGCGCATTACGGTGCGCCACCTACCGACGTCGTTCGACCCACAAATCGATCAGACCTATCTCTTCATCGATCTCGACAGCAACCCGGGCACTGGTAGCAGTGCGCTGAGCGGCGTCGGCACCGAGGTCCTGGTGCGTATTTTGGGGAGCCGCACGGCGGTTTCCAACTGGAACTCGGGCTCGAGCAGCTTCGAGGAGGTCGCCACGCTCCCGACCACCACCCTCAGTGATGGCTACTTCGTCTCGGTGCCATTGGGTCTCCTGCAAGGCGACGCGTTGTTCACCTTCCGCTTCGCCAACGAAGTTCGGATCGACAACAGACACACGGCCTTCCTCGATTTCATGCCCGACTTGAACCTCCCTCCGGTATCGATGAGCGTCCCGTTGACTGTGCCGGCACCACCGGCCGGCCTGCAGGCGGTGCTGACTGCGAGCGATCGGATCACCCTCTCTTGGAGCGACAACTCGGACAACGAGGACCGTTTCGAAGTCGAGCGCCGGATCGGTGGCGGTGGATTCCAGCAAGTGGCGGTGGTGGGGCAGAACACCACCTCCTGGCAGGATTCCGGCCTGGCGCCCGCCATCACCTTCACCTATCGTGTGCGGGCGCGCAACGAGGCGGGCGCCTCGGGATTTTCCAACACCGCTTCGACAACCACACCGGGCGAGGTCGCGCCGACCGGGCTCTCCGCGGTTCCTCTTTCGACCTCCGAGATCGAGCTGACCTGGACGGACAACGCCGCCGGCGAATCGGGCTATCGGGTCGAGATGAGACCACCGAGTGGGGAGTTCGGCCTCATTCAGAGCTTGCCCGCCAATAGTGAAACGACGCGGGTTGCAGGGCTGGACGAGGGCACGATCTACACTTTTCGAGTTCAGGCGACCGGCGGCTCTGGTGATTCCTCGTACTCCAACGAGGCCACGACCTCCACCTTCTCGTCGTCCACCGGCCCTTGCGTCGCCGGTCCCACCACCCTGTGCCTCAATCAGGGCCGTTTCCAGGTCGAGGTCACCTGGGGCGACTTCGCCGGCAACAGCGGGCCGGCGACCGATGCCGGTCTGGTCTCGGCCGACTCCGGCCTGTTCTACTTCTTTTCCCCCAACAACTGGGAGATGCTGGTCAAAGTCCTCGATGGCTGCGCCATCAACGACCGTTTCTGGGTCTTCGCCGCCGCCACCACCGATGTCGAGTACACCCTGACTGTCAGCGATACGCTCACCGGCTTCGTCGAGACCTATATCAACCCCCTCGGCACCGCCGCTCCGGCGGTCACCGACACCGATGCCTTCGCCACCTGCGCGGCCCAGCCGCCAGCGGGAGGATCGCCGGTCTCGGCAGCCACCAGCCTCGCCAGCTCACCCTCGATTGGTCTGCAGACCCCGGGGTTTCTGGGCCGATCGAAGCAAGCCAGCTGCGTCCCCTCCAGCGACACCCTCTGCCTCAACCAGGGCCGGTTTCGTGTCGAGGTCGATTGGGTCACCCAGACCGGTACAGGCCGCGGCACTGTCGACGCGTTCCAGTCCACCGACTCCGGCCTCTTCTGGTTCTTCTCACCCGAAAACCTGGAGATGTTGGTCAAAGTCCTCGACGCTTGCGCCCTCAACCAGCGGGTCTGGGTCTTTGCCGCCGCGACCACCGACGTCGAGTACACCCTGACCGTCACCGACACCGTGACCGGAGACCAGAAGCAGTACTTCAACACTTCTGGCAATGCCGCCGATGCAGTCACCGATACTGACGCTTTTCGCGCCTGCACGGAGTGATGCGAAGGGGACTCTGAGTCGCCGCGAGACGCCAGCTCGCATCGTCGGGGAAGGTCTTTCAACGCTCTCAAGAGTCTTTCCCCGGCTCAACCCTCCGTTTCTCGGTCTTGGTACTACCTCTTCCTCTATCTTCCTAGATGTCTCAGCCGATACGCGGGCGGCTGGCTGTGGTGCCTCGCGAAGATCGTGCGTCTTGCCTCGAACACACCGGCTCTCAGAGCGGGTCGCGACGCCGGAAGACGACACCACTCAAGGCCAGCGCCATGGCGGCGTAGAGGAGGTTCTCGATCAGGACCAGGATTTTCAGACCGTATTCCGGTGCTAGAGCGTCTTCGGTCAGACCCGCTCTCAGGAGGTTCTCCTGCATCTCGGCCGGTCCCAACAAGTAGAGGACGGCGCCCAGGGCGTGCACCCATCCATCCGTGCGAGCCGCCAGGCTAGCTCCGAGGGATGGCAGCGAGACAAGAAGCACTGACCAGATTGCTGCTGGTACCGGTCGCAAGACTGTGCCGAAGGCGAAACCGAGAGCAGTGACCAAGGTTACCTGGACGACGATCTCGGCCAGACCCAACCAGAAAACCGGAGTCGGGTGGAGAGCTGGGAGCCGCAATGCCAGCAGACTGACGGCGAAAACCACACTTAGAAAAACTAGAAGAAACAGCTCGAGGCCGAGCCAGCGGCCTAGAAGATACCGCCTCCGGTCGATCGGCCTCGTCAGCAGCAGCTCCAGCACTCCGCTGCGTCGATCCGCTCCGATCGCAGTGGCGCCGAGGACTAGCCCGATAAGCACCGTTGCGCTACCCCATAGCTCCAGAGCTTGTGAAGCGCCTTTAACTCGAATTTCTGCGACACGTTCCCATTCACCCGCGGCCGTCGCGACGCGAAAAAACTCGCGGTTCGCCAGATCAGCGCCAGCCAGTATGGCGGCACCCAAGAACACCAGCCAGAAGACCCGAGTCTTGAGGGCTTGTCGAAAGCTCACTCGAACCAGCAACAGAAGGTCAGCCATGAACCGCTCCATCGACGACCGAGAGATAGACGCTCTCGAGGTCAGCGCTCTGTGCTCGGACTTCCCGTACCTCCACTCCGAGATCGAGGAGTCGGCCCAACAGCTCCTGCTTGCGGCTAGAGTGGCAGGCAATCGCGCTGATTGGGCCCTCTTCTCGGACCGAAAAGCCAGCGGCCTCTAACCGTGCCGTGATCTCGGGATCGTGGCCACTGACTTCGACCCTCCAGCCCAAAGCAGCGTCGCTCAGCGTCTCGATCTTCTCGTCCAACCGCACCCGCCCTCGAGCGAGGATCAATAGACGATCGCTGATGCGCTCGACGTCGGGCAGTATGTGCGTGCTGAGCAGGATCGCGGTGCCTCGATCCCGTTCGGCGTTGGCGGTACGAACGAAAAGCTCCCTCCCTTGCGGATCGAGCCCACTTGTCGGTTCGTCCAAGACGAGCAGTTGGGGGCGGTGGATCAGCGCCTGCGCAAGGCCCAGGCGCTGGCGCATGCCCTTCGAGAACTTGCCTAGCTTGCGGTCGGCGGCGGTGCTGAGACCGACACGGTCGAGCTCCCTGTCGACAGCCCCCTCGAGATCGGCTCGAGAGATGCCGCTCATTGCGCCAAAAAACCGTAAGGACTGCCGCGCCGTCATGAAGCTATAGAGCTTTGACTCCTCCGGTAGGTATCCGACTCGTTTTCGGCTCGAGGGATTTTGCGGCGTTTGGCCGAAGAGAGTGACTCTCCCCGAGTTCGGCCGCAGGAGCCCAAGAAGCATTCGAAGGGTGGTGGTCTTGCCGGCGCCGTTGGGCCCGACCAATGCCACTGCTTCTCCTGCCTGCAGGTCGAAGTCGAGTCCTTCCACCGCCGCCACTTCCTGCCGGGAGAAAAGGCTTCGATAAACTTTTCCCAGCCCACGGGCGACGACGACCGGTTCAATCATGCTCTTCCGGCCGTCGAACGTGGCGCTCGATGTGTGTCGGCAAAGAGCTGCTGAACCCTTCGAAGAACCGCACCAAACGATTCTCGCTGTCGACTAAGACGGTTGTCGGCAGCACCCGCACTCCGAATCGAGCGACGACATCGGAATCGTTCCCGAGCACTACAGGAAAAGGCAATGGCGATTCATCGAGAAAACGCTGGACCTCCTGCCGTTCGCTGTCCAAATTGACGGCAACGACCTCGAGGCCGGCCTCGCCATACTGATCGAAGAGCTCCGTCAGACGATGGAGCTCGACTCGACAGGGCAGACACCAGGAAGCCCAGAATGTGACAACGACGAGGCTCTGATCCTCGGTTGCCTCGGTCAGATCGAACCCTTTGTCACTGTCCGGATAGATGGGGAGCGCGAGATGCGGCGCCAAATCGCCGACAACGAGCAGCGAAGG
>JBCCGX010000177.1:0-11981 GCA_039029035.1 Acidobacteriota bacterium
AACCGGGCCAGCTCGACGGACTGATGGTCGTCGACGAAAGAGGCCGCGAGCTCCTCGATCGCTGCCGAATCGAGGCGTTCGAGCGCGATGCTGGACGCTCGCGTCGACTCGCTGTCTCTCAGTCGATCGAGGATCGGGGACACGCCAGGCGGGTGATCAGGACAGCTGGTGGCGATAATCCACACCGGTGCCGCAGGCAAGCGGGCCAGCAGGTGCTCGATCAGCTCGGCGGTCTCGCAGCAAGCCCATTGCAGATCGCCGAGCAGCAGGATCAAGGGCTCGGTGAGGTTCTTGCCGTCCGGAGAGCGGCAGAAATCCTCGAGAATTCGCACGATGCAGCCGAACAGTCTTCGATGACCGACTGGCCCTTCGGGTACCGGGATGGGTGGCAAGCTGGGCAGCAAGTCCTCGAGCTCTGGCACGATGAGGGGTAGGTTCGCAAGATCTTCCTCGTCGAGGGCTTGCAGGGTCGTCCGGACCCGCTCCCCGTCTTCGGCGATGGCATTGCGCAGCACTTGAGCGAAGGGCTGAAAGCTGGTCGGAACCCGCTGACTACAGCGACCCTGAAGAATGGTGATCAAGCGCTGCGAACCGGTGGCGTCCAGGAACGATTTGACCAGACGCATTTTGCCGATGCCAGGCTCGCCTTCCACCAGCGTCATCTGTGATCCTTGGTCGAGGACCGACCGCCAGCAGTCGCGCAGAGCCTGGTAGGAATCCTGGCGACCGACCAGCGGGATGAGGGGGCCGATGCCCTTTTCTTCCTCCTCGTCTTCCGGTGGTGGTAGCGCCTGCTCTTTGAGCAGCACCTCATACAGCTCTTGGGTCTCTTCCAGAGGTTCGACACCGAGCTCGCTGGCGAGTGTCTCGCACAACTCTTCATAGTGCGCCAGGGAGCGGGTGCGCTGTCCGCATAGCGCGTGGAGCCGCATCAGGTAGCGATGGGCCTCCTCGGACAACGGATCGAGGCCGACCCACCGGCGAGCATATTGCAGCCCGATCCGGAACTCGCCGCGGGAGAGATAGTTTTCGACCAGTGTGCTGATCGATTCCAGCGCCTGATCGCGCAGGCGCTCCTGCATGGCGAGCTGCCAGAGCTCGAAGTCGGGGCTGTCCTTGAGGCTGAATCCAGCCAAGAAATCACCCCGGTAGAGGGCGACCGCGGCGGTGAGCTGGTGCGGACCGACGGTGCCTTTGGCGAGGCCTTGCTGGCGCGAGGTCTCGAAGGTGTCGACGTCGAGCCAGCAGTCGAGCTCGGCATCGAACTGCAGATCACCGCCCTGCGCGAGGATGATTGATGCACCGTTTTTGGTGACGCCCAGAGCCGACTTGAGGTTGTAGATCGCCTGCCGCAGGTTCCGCCGGGCTGCTGCACCCGATTTTTCCGGCCAGAACAGTGCAGCCAAATGCTCTCGGCTAAAGGACCGATCTCGCTGCACGATCAGATAGGCGAAGAGGGCTCTCACCTTGTGCGACTCGAAAGCGGTGATTTGGCGATCATCGAGCCGAATCTCGAGACCCCCGAGGCAGCGGACCGTTAAATGATTCAATGATTCTTCACTCGTTCGGTCGAATTATTCCCCCTACTGTTGTTCCCCACGTCGACTCTGGCCAGCCATTCGTTCTCTGGTCGAGTTACGAGACACCGGTCTACCGAGGGGCCTACGCGCGGCAGTTGTGCAGAGCAACCTAGGGAGACTACATCAAAGCGGGACCCGCTGCTAGCGACGGCCGGTTGGCCGATCGATGACTACTTTTACTCTCAATCACCGCAGCCTGACAGTTTCCTGACGGTCGGTGCCTATGCTGCTCTCATCGGGGAATCAATCCATCCGAATTGCAGCCTGAAGTTCCATCAGGCGACCAGGACGCGAAGCAGGACAAGAAGATGGCGTGGAACAAATCGACGAGCAGTCCGGCCCTACAGCGACCCCCTGAGCCGCGGGAAGAGCGCCCGTCGGGGTCCTTCCTGGTTCGATTTTGGCTCGAGCCGGGCGAGACGGAAGGCGAGTCTGCAACGTGTCGAGGTTATGCGCGAGATCTGCAGACGGGCGAAGAGTGCTATTTCGGCGATCCGAGCAGATTCGCCGAGCAGGTCTTTCGAGGTTTGCGCCCTTCGCGTCAGGAGCAAGGTGCCGACGGCGAGTCCGATGGGGTCGAGGCTGCTGCCGGCTGAGGGTTAAAAGTCGCAGAGTATGTGCCTAAATTGGCCAGAAAACCGTAATCTTCGTCGTAATGTGATCCGGCAAGGATGCGAACTTCGAGAAAGCCAGTAGAGGTCGGGACTGCCACGGAAGGGCTCTGCACTCCTCCGGTCAATCTTCAAATTTCGCAGAGTTAACGAGTCGGTCACGCGGTATCGCTAGGAGTCAAGAGGAGCAATCATGAGACGCATCTCGAGAAGGCACAGCAAGAGCAGAACCTCGATCTTTTTACGGCTGATGGTGCTGGCCTTGTTGGCGACGCTCTCGGCGCCGGCGGCGTGGGGCCAAGTCGGACCCGGGCCGTTCACGTTCTTCCCCACCGAAGCCGTGAACGATGGCCGTTTCCTGTCGTTTGGCTGCACCGGCATCGCAACCTTCGAAAGTAAGGTCAGCCTGAGCATCAACGTACCGGCCGACGAAACCGAGTTCACGCTCAGCTTCTTCGACGGCGAAACCAGCGTTGGCGGCGTCGCCGGTGAGGGTTTCTGGGATCGCTACATTGCTCCACCGTCCAACCCCACACAACCGCCGCGGCAGCTGCGCTTCCAGCTCTATCGCGATCCTTTCCGGCAGGCCAGCACGGCTGACCTGGTGGCGGATTGGGGCGGCAACGAAGTGAACGCACCGGGGGTCGGAGACGCCTGGGTGCCGGTGCCGACGGCCCAGACGACGATGCCCGACAACGCGTTCTGGAACGCGTTGATCACGGTGGACGCCGCAGCCGAATCTCCGAGCGGTAACTACACCTACCATCTGCTCATCGGCATCGACGGCGACTGCGTCGTCGGTGAGTCGATGGCGACCAACGTCAAGCTCGCGGCCTCCGCGCCACTGACCTTCCTGGCGTCTCAGTTCGGCTTCGAGGCCGCCAATCGAGCCTTCGACGATGCGTTGGTTCTGGTGCCGGACTTCAGCACTTGCGGTCTCTTCACGGATCCGAATTTCTTCCTCAACTGCGATTACACCTACGACGGCACCTTCAAGTTCTTCGTCAATGTGCCGGAGAACGCGACCGAGCTGTTGCTCTTCGACGGTGACTTCGATCACGGCAACGCGGCACTCTCCGGTACTCCGTCAGGCGCACCGCTGGCCTTGTGTGCCGACACCAACGATCCGGACACCAGCGACACTTACAGCAACTTCCCAGCGGACTTTGTGCTGTCTGGAGCCGAGAACGAGGATGCGGACGCGGTGGGATCACCGCAGGACGATAGCGTTTCGGATCTGTTCCGTTTCGGCGAACCGGGCGATGCCAACAAAGTCGGCTGTGTGCGCTACGAGGTGAGGGATCCCAACGGTACGGTGTACTCTAACCCCAACCCTTCGGGCAACACGGAGTGGGAGCAGTTCCGCATCATCTCGCAGCTGGACACGGGTCCGGCGGACTTCGTGGCGGCCACCGACGTGCTGCCCTCGGGTATCTGGGAGGTCGATGTTTTCGGCCTCGATATGTCGAATCTGAACTTCTGGCGTCTGGACGCGGCCTGCAGCCTGCGCGAAGGGGTTCCGGCCTGTCCGCCCGCGGGCGTGGTGCTGATCGGTGACACGGTGTTCTTCGACACCGACGGCGATGGCGCGCAGGGGCCGGGCGAGCCGGGTATTCCCGGTGTGCGGATGAATCTGTTCCGCGGACCGGCCAGCGGCCCGGGCAGCCTTCCGGCGATCGCGACGGTGCTGACCGGCGATACGAGCGCGCACGGCTTTGAAGACTGCCAGCGCAACAACACCGGCGGTGGCACGGTGGTCGACGAGCTGGGTCTGTACTGCTTTGCGGTCGATCCTGTGATCGACGAGAGCGATCCGCAGAATCCGATCGTCTCTTCGATCGACTACACGGTGCAGATCGATCCGTCGAACTTCGACCCCGGTGGTCCGCTGGAGAATTTCGGTGCGACGACCGCCAGTCCCGAGCAGTTGGACACGGTCGAGCTGGCCAACGTGCTGACCTACGATTTCGGTTACCAGTTGGGCTCGATCGGTGATCGGGTTTGGCTCGACGCCGATGGCGACGGAGTGCAGGACGGTGTGGTCAACGGCGATCCCTTCGAGGCCGGCATCAACGGTGTGACGGTCGAGCTGCGTGACGCCAATGACGACAGCCTGATCGCGACAGACGTCACAGCGGGCGATGGCGAGTACCTGTTCCCCAACCTTGCGCCCGGTGATTACAAGGTGGTTGTCGTCACTTCGACCTTGCCGCCGGGCCTGATTCAGACCTTCGACATCGAGCCGCCGCTGGACGACGAGTCGAGCCTGACGCTCAACACGGGTGAGAATCGTGAGGACGTCGACTTCGGTTACCGGCTGGGCTCGATCGGTGATCGGGTTTGGCTCGACGCCGATGGCGACGGAGTCCAAGACGGTGTGGTCAACGGCGATCCCTTCGAGGCCGGCATCAACGGTGTGACGGTCGAGCTGCGCGACGGCAACGACGACAGTCTGATCGCGACCGACGTAACGGCGGGTGACGGCGAGTACCTGTTCACCAACCTTGCGGCTGGAGATTACAAGGTGGTTGTGGTGCCTTCGACGCTGCCGGCGGGTCTGGTGCAGACCTTCGACATCGAGCCGCCGCTGGACGACGAGGCGAGCCTGACCCTCAACGCGGGCGAGGATCGCTTGGACGTCGACTTCGGCTATCGGACGGGTCTGGGCTCGATCGGTGATCGGGTTTGGACCGACCGCGATAGCGACGGAGTCCAGGACGGCGTCGACAATGGCGATCCCTTCGAGCCCGGCATCAACGGTGTGACCGTCGAGCTGCGCGATCCGGTGGATGACAGCCTGATCGCCACCGGCGTGACCTCGGGTGACGGTGCGTACCTGTTCGAGGATCTGGATGCCGGTGACTACAAGGTGGTGATCGTCACTTCGACCTTGCCGGAGGGCGTATCGCAGACCTTCGATCTCGACGGCACTCTCGACGACGAGACGACCGTGCCGCTGGCCGGCGGTGAGGATCGTCGCGATGTCGACTTCGGCTACGTCGAAGAGTGCTTGCCCGAGCTCGACTTTGAGCAGGACTTCGAAGGCAATGCGCTGCCCGCCGGCACGATCCTGAGCGATCAGCTGGCGAGCTTCGGCATCACGGTGAGCAGCGCCAATCCGGCCAACCCGCCGATGATCTTCGACAGCGCCAACCCGACGGGTGGTGATGATGATCTCGGGACGCCGAACGAGACAGCCACTCCGCCAGGTCCCGGTGTCGGCTCCGGCGGTGAGGCCGGCCAGCCGGGTCAGAACCTGGTCGCCCTGGGCAACGTGCTGATCCTCTCCGAGGACGGCGACGTGACCGATCCGGACGACAACGCCGGAGGCGGGACGCTGATCTTCGACTTTGCCAACGAGGTTCGTATCGATCGGGTCGCCATCCTCGACATCGACGAGGGTATGGGTGGCACGGTGACGGCGTTCGACGGCGGTGGCGCGGTGATCGGCGCGGCCAGCATGTCGAGCTCGCTGGGCAACAACAGTGTCCAGACGGTTTCGTTGGGAGTTGCCGGCGCCCGTCGCCTGGAGGTCTTCTTCCCGGGTAGCGGCGCGGTCTCCGGCATCGTGTTCTGCGTCGACGAGGCCGAGTGCATTCCGAAGAAGGTACTCGACGACTTCGACAGCGCTTCGTTCTCGAACAACGACGGGCCGGACAACTGGGCCGCCGGCTGGATCGAGAACGATCCTGAGGCTGGCGGTGCCGGACCGAACGCCGGTCAGGTGCGAGTCGGTGGTGGCTTCCTGAAGTTGGACGACTACCCGAACACCGGTGGGCAGCCGAGCCTGGCGCGCCAGGTGGATCTCACCGGCGCCCTGCGGGCGACGCTCCGCTTCGACTTCGACACCAGCCATGCCGTCGATTACGACGACGCGGTCACGGTGGAGGTGTCGAGTGACGGAGGCGCGAGCTACACGACGCTGGAAGTGATCACCGGCATCGTGGGCGAGACGTGGCAGATGCGGAACTTCGACATCACGCCGTTCATCTCGTCCGAGACGCGGGTCCGCTTCCGCGTGTCGAACAAGTATGGTGGCTCGGGCGAGAAGTTCTTCGTCGGCTTCACCGAGATTGACGCGAGCTGTGACGAATGTGTGGTCGTGGATGTGCAGGACGACTTCGACAACCGCTCGTTCAGCAACAACGACGGCTCGACGGCCTGGTCGAACGACTGGATCGAGAACGACCCTCAGGCTGGCGGTGCCGGACCGGGTACCGGCCAGGTGCAAGTGCACGATGGCCTGTTGACCCTGGACGACTACCCGAACACCGGCGGCCAGCCGAGTGTGGCGCGGGAAGTCAATCTGACTGGCGTGGCGAATGCCACTCTCAGCTTCGACTTCATTACCAGCTCGGGGGTCGACTACGACGATGCCATTACGGTGGAGATCTCCGATGACGGTGGCGCGACCTGGACGACACTGGAAGTGCTCACCGGCATCACGGGCTACCACGAAGGCTGGCGTGACATCGACATCACGGCCTTCGCCTCGGCCCAAACTCAGGTCCGCTTCCGGGTGTCGAACAAATACGGCGGTCACAACGAGCTGTTCTGCTTGACCTTCGTGCAGATCTCGTCGGACTGTGACGCTGGCGCTGCCGGCATCGATCCGCCATCCGGTGGCGGGACACAGGCAGGTGGCGAGATTCAGCCTGGCGGCGGGGTTGTGCCTGGCAGCGGGGCTCAGCCGAACGAGCCCTCCGGTGGAGCCAACGAAGGTGGCCGGGGCACCGGCGTCACGGTAACTCGAGGCGAAAGACCTGGTCTCGGGCGCTGATACAGACCTCCATCCGGAGATAAGACGCGGGCTCGGGGATTCGTCCTCGAGCCCGTTTTATTTTGTTCAATGGGCAGCGAGAATCGTAATATTCGGCGTAATCTGGGCCATCTAGAGTTTATGTATCAAGCAGCCGGGGGGGCTCTCCACTCCTTCCGTCAAGGTTTGAGGTTCACGGAGAGAGCAAAGGCGTAGCGATCGAATCGAGAGAGGATTTGGTCGCTTTCGCCAGTGCAGGTGAGCGGAAGAACTGCGTCCAAACGTCTTTACGAGGCGCGACGACAACCCATCAGCAGAGCTCAATCAAGTAGGACAACACCGACGCGAGCCGAAAGGCATCGAGGTGTTGCAGCACTCTGACCGAGCCAGCTTCGAGATTGTCTAGTCGGAACCTTGTAAGAGTTTTTCGCCGCTCGTGCCAGTGGGGCTTGTCGAAGAAAGCGCAGCAGGATTGAGAGACACGTCGGAACAAGCAAGAAAGCACGAAGGAACAACTCAGCAAGACACTTAGGAGTCACTATGGGACCCAGTGCGAGAGGACACCGCATCACCAGAACATCTTTGGGCACACGGCTACTGCTGTTGGCTCTGCTCGCGACCTTTGTGTCGCCGGCGGCCTGGGGCCAAGTTGGGCCCGGACCATTCACGTTCTTTCCCACCGAAGACGTGACCGATGGTCGTTTCCTGTCGTTCGGTTGCACCGGCATCGCAACCTTCGAGACCGAGGTCAGCCTGAGCATCAACGTGCCGGCCGACGAGACCGAGTTCACGCTCAGCTTCTTCGACGGCGAGACCAGCGTCGGCAGCGTGGCGGGGGAAGGTTTCTGGGATCGCTACATCGCACCGCCGTCGAACCCCACGCAGCCGCCGCGGCAGCTGCGTTACCGGCTCTATCGGGATCCGTTCCGGCAGGCCAGCACGATCGACCTGGTGGCGGATTGGGGCGGCAATGCGGTGAACGCACCGGGTGTCGGCGACGTGTGGGCGCCGGTGCCGGCCACCCAGACGACGATGCCCGACAACGCCTTCTGGAACACCCTGATCACGGTGGATGCCGCGGCCCAGTCTCCGAGCGGTAACTACACCTACCACCTGCTCATCGGCATCGACGGTGACTGCGTCGTCGGTGAGTCGATGGCCACCAACGTGAAGCTCGCAGCCTCCGCGCCGCTGACCTTCCTGGCCTCCCAGTTCGGTTTCGAGGCCGCCAATCGGGCCTTCGACGACGCCGCGGTTCTGGTGCCGGACTTCAGCACCTGTGGTCTCTTCACGGACCCGAATTTCTTCCTCAACTGCGAGTACACCTACGACGGCACCTTCAAGTTCTTCGTCAATGTGCCGGAGAACGCAACCGAGCTGTTGCTCTTCGACGGTGACTTCGACCATGGTAACGCCGCTCTGACCGCTTCGCCGTCCGGCGCGCCGTTGGCCTTGTGCGCCGACACCAACGATCCGGACACCATCGACGACTACAGCAACTTCCCGTCGGATTTCTTGCTGGTGGGCGCCGAGAACGAGGATGCGGACGCGGTGGGATCACCCCAAGACGACAGCGTTTCGGATCTGTTCCGTTTCGGCGAGCCGGGCGACTTCAACAAGGTCGGCTGTGTGCGCTACGAGGTGACCGATCCCAACGGCACGATGTACCCCAACCCCAACCCTTCCGGCAACACGGAGTGGGAGCAGTTTCGCATCATCTCTCAGCTGGACGTGGGTCCGGCGGACCACGTGGCGGCCACCGACGTGCTGCCCTCTGGCATCTGGGAGGTCGAGGTGTTAGGCCTCGATATGTCGAATCTGAACTTCTGGCGTATGGACGCGGCCTGCAGCTTGCGGGAAGGCGTTCCGGCCTGTCCGCCCGCGGGTGTGGTGCTGGTCGGTGACACGGTGTTCTTCGACACCGACGGCGACGGCGCCCAGGGGCCGGGCGAGCCGGGCATTCCCGGTGTGCGGGTGAACCTGTTCCGCGGCCCGGCCAGCGGCCCGGGCAGCAATCCGCCGATCGCCTCGGTGCTGACCGGCGACACGAGCGCGCCTGGCTTTGAAGACTGCCAGCGCAACAACACCGGCGGTGGCACGGTGGTCGACGAGCTGGGTCTGTACTGCTTTGCGGTCGATCCTGTGATCGACGAGAGCGATCCGCAGAATCCGATCATCTCTTCGATCGACTACACGGTCCAGATCGATCCGTCGAACTTCGATCCGGGTGGTCCGCTGGAGAACCTGGGGCCGACGACGGCGAGCCCCGAGCAGCTGGACACGGTCGAAGTGGCCAACGTGCTGACCTACGACTTCGGCTACCAGCTGGGCTCGATCGGTGATCGGGTTTGGCTCGACGCCGATGGCGACGGTGTGCAGGACGGTGTAGTCAACGGCGATCCCTTCGAGGCCGGCATCAACGATGTGACGGTCGAGCTGCGTGACGCCAACGACGACAGCCTGATCGCGACCGACGTGACGGCGGGCGATGGTGAGTACCTGTTCCCCAACCTCTCGGCCGGGGACTACAAGGTCGTCATCGTCACTTCGACCTTGCCGCCAGGACTGATTCAGACCTTCGACATCGAGCCGCCGCTGGACGACGAGGCGAGCCTGACTCTCAACTCGGGTGAGGATCGCGAGGACGTCGACTTCGGTTACCGGCCGGGCGTGGGCTCGATCGGCGACCGGGTGTGGACCGACCGCGATAGTGACGGAGTCCAGGACGGCGTCGACAATGGCGATCCCTTCGAGCCAGGCATCAACGGTGTGACCGTCGAGCTGCGCAATGCGGTGGACGACAGCCTGATCGCTTCGGCCATGACCTCGGGTGATGGTGAGTACCTCTTTCCCGATCTGCCGGCCGGTGATTACAAAGTGGTGATCGTGGTCTCGACTCTGCCCGAGGGCGTGTCGCAGACCTTCGATCTCGACGGGACGCTCGACGACGAGACGACCGTGCCGCTGGCCGGCGGCGAGGATCGGCGCGACGTCGACTTCGGCTACGTCGAAGACTGTTTGCCCGAGCTCGACTTCGAGCAGGATTTCGAAGGCAATGCGCTGCCGGCCGGCACGATCCTGACCGATCAGCTGGCGAGCTTTGGTATCACGGTGAGCAGCGCCAATCCGGCCAACCCGCCGATGATCTTCGACAGCGCCAACCCGACGGGCGGCGACAATGATCTCGGTACGCCGAACGAGACGGTCGGTGGCCCGGGCGTGGGTTCTGGCGGCGAGGTCGGACAGCCGGGTCAGAACTTGCAGTCCTTGGGCAACGTGCTGATCCTCTCCGAGGACGGCGATGCAACCGATCCGGACGACAATGCCGGCGGCGGTACGCTGATCTTCGACTTCGCCAACGAGGTCCGCATCGACCGGGTCGCCATCCTCGATATCGACGAGGGCATGGGCGGCGCGGTGACAGCGTTCGACGGCGGTGGCTCAGTGATCGGTGCGGCCAGCATGTCGGGCTCGTTGGGCAACAACAGCGTCCAGACGGTCTCGCTGGGAGTTGCCGGCGCCCGTCGCCTCGAGGTCTTCTTCCCGGGCAGCGGTGCAGTCTCTGGCATCGTGTTCTGTGTCGAAGAAGGTGAGTGCGTTCCGAAGAAGGTGCGCGACGACTTCAACAGCGCTTCGTTCTCGAACAACGACGGGCCGGACAACTGGGCCGCCGACTGGATCGAGGACGACCCGCAGTCCGGTGGTGCCGGCCCCAGTGCGGGTCAGGTTCGGATCGCGGGCGGCTTCCTGAAGTTGGACGACTACCCGAACACCGGCGGTCAGCCCAGCCTGGCCCGTGAGGTAGATCTGACCGGAGCCGTGCAGGCGACTTTCCGCTTCGACTTCGACACCACCCACGGCGTGGACTACAGCGACGCGGTCACGGTGGAGGTGTCGAGCGACGGTGGCGCGAGCTACACCACGCTGGAAGTGATTACCGGTATCACCGGCTCGACCTGGCAGATGCGTAGCTTCGACATCACGCCTTTCATCTCCGACCAGACGCGGGTTCGCTTCCGCGTGTCGAAGAAGTATGGCGGTCGCAACGAGAAGTTCCTCGTCAACTTCGCCGAGATCGAAACGGGCTGCGAGCCGTGTACGGAAGTGACCGCGCGGGACGACTTCGACAGCAACTCGTTCGGCAACAACGACGGTCCGACATCCTGGTCGAACGACTGGATCGAGAACGATCCTCAGTCCGGTGGCGCGGGTCCGTTGGCGGGTCAGGTGCAGATCCACGACGGTCTGCTGACCCTGGACGACTACCCGAACACCGGTGGCCAGCCGAGCATCGCGCGGGAAGTCGACTTGAGTGGCGTGTCCAACGCGACGTTGAGCTTCGACTTCATCACCAGCTCGGGTGTCGACTACGACGACGCGATTTCGGTGGAGGTGTCGAATGACGGTGGTGCGACCTGGACGACGGTCGATGTGATCACCGGCATCTCGGGCTACGTCGAAGGCGGTCGTGACATCGACATCTCGGCCTTCGCCTCGGCCCAGACCCAGGTGCGCTTCCGGGTGTCGAACAAGTACGGCGGCTACAACGAGCTGTTCTGCTTGGTCTTCGTGGAGATCTCGTCGAGCTGCTGAGTGATCGCGTGAAGAAGCCGACAGAGGTCGGCTGGGCTGAAGCCGGCTGAGGTCGGCTGAGGTCGGCACGATAGCGTGTAGCGGGCTCGGGCTATCCCGAGCCCGTTTTCGTATGTGCAGTTGTACTAGTCGTTGGATCGGCAAGCTCGGGTCTCGGATCGTTCAGTCATAGGGCGCTATTTCAACCGATAGCCGATCCAACTCTATGTCCGGCTTCTGCCGTTTGAGGTAGCATGATCGCAGTCCGCAAGCAGGCCGCCCAGAGACACCACCGCAGCACTCTGGCGCCAGGGCAAAATGAGTAATCTCGACACCAGAGTCTCGATCTCGGATCGGGTCGTTTGCCGGGACCTGGGTGGCGAAGCCATCGTCATGGACCTCGATTCCGGCACGTACTACGGACTCGATGAAATCGGTTTTCGGATGTGGACCCTACTG
>JBCCGX010000178.1:0-11966 GCA_039029035.1 Acidobacteriota bacterium
CGATGTGATGCTGCTGATCAGCTCGCACCTGGAGACCGGCCACTACTTCAATCCTCACGCCCAGCGCATCATCGAGGCCAAGCATCGCGGCGCCAAGCTGATCGTCCTCGACACCCGGCTCTCCAACACCGCCACCCACGCTGACTTCTGGCTCGCCACTCAGCCGGGCTCGGAAGCCGCGGTGATGCTGGCGATTGCCAACCATCTGATTCGCAATCGGCTCTACGACGAAGAGTTCGTCCGCCGCTGGTGGAACTGGCAGGAATACCTGGAGGCGGTCCATCCCGGTCTCGATCCCACCTTCGACAACTTCCACAAGATGCTCGAAGCGGAGTACGAAGGCTACACCTTCGAATTCGCGGCACGCGAATCCGGGGTCGACGCCGACACGCTACGCCAGGTGGCCGACACCGTCGCCACCGCCGGCAGCCGCCTCGCGACCCACAACTGGCGTTCGGCGGCGGCGGGCAACGAGGGCGGTTGGCAGGTGGCGCGCACCCTCTTCTTCCTCAACTGCCTCACCGGCTCGGTGGCGACCCCGGGCGGCACCTACCCCAACGCCTGGAACAAATTCGTCGCCCAGCCGATCCACCTGCCCAAGCATCCCGACAAGTGGAACGAGCTCAACTGGCCGGGGGAGTTTCCTCTCTGCATGTACGAGCTCTCCTTCCTCCTCCCCCACCTGGTGAAGGAAGGCCGCGGCCGGCTGGAGGTGTACTTCACCCGGGTCTACAACCCGGTGTGGACCAACCCCGACGGCTTCTCTTGGATCGAGATGCTGCGCGACAAGGAAAAAATCGGCCTGCACGTTGCCTTGACGCCGACCTGGAACGAGACCTCCTACTTCGCCGACTACATCCTGCCCATGGGCATGGGGCCCGAGCGTCACGACATCCACTCCTACGAGACCCACGACGCGCAGTGGATCGGCTTTCGCCAGCCGGTGCTGCGCGCTGCGCGCGAGCGTCTGGGCGAGACGGTGGCCGACAGCCGCGAGGCCAATCCGGCCGAGGTGTGGGAGGAGAACGAGTTCTGGATGGAGCTCACCTGGCGCATCGACCCGGAGGGCGAGCTCGGTATCCGCTCCTTCTTCGAATCCAAGGAGCGTCCCGGTGAGCGGCTGACGGTCGATGAATACTACGGTTGGCTGTTCGAGAACTCGGTGCCAGGCTTGCCAGAGAAGGCAGCCGAAGAAGGGTTGTCGCCGCTCGACTACATGCGCCGCTACGGCTCCTTCGAGGTCAGCCGTGGCATCGGCCCGGTGTACGAGCAGGAGGTGCCGGAAACCGAGCTCGACGACATCGCCGAGGACCCCTTCGGTCGCGTCTACACTCGCGCCCCAGCGCCGGCGCCGCTCAATATGGCACCCACTGGCGCCCCCGACCCGGACGCCGAGGGCCGCCGCGCGGTGGGCGTGCGAGTCGACGAGAAGATCCTACGCGGCTTCCCCACGCCTTCGGGCAAGCTCGAGTTCTACTCTCCGACCCTCGCCGCCTGGGGCTGGAACGATGTGGCGGTGCCGACCTACATGCGCAGCCATGTCCACCCCGAGAGCATGGACCCGGATCAGAAAGTCCTCATCTCCACCTTTCGCATCCCGACCCAGATCCACACCCGCTCAGCCAACGCCAAATGGCTCGACGAGATCTCCCACACCAATCCCCTGTGGCTGCACACCGAAGACGCTCGAGCGATCGGCGTGGCGACCGGCGACCTGGTGCGAGTGGAGACCGAGATCGGCCATTTCATCGTCAAGGCCTGGGTCACTGAGGGCATCAAGCCCGGTGTCGTCGCCTGCTCGCACCACATGGGACGCTGGAAGCTGCACGACGACGGCCAGCGTCAGCTGATGGCCACTGCCGAGTTGGAGAACGACGGCACCCAATGGGCACTGCTGCGCAAGAAAGACGTGGGGCCCTACGCGTCGAGCGATCCGGACACCCAGCGCATCTGGTGGACCGACGTCGGCGTACACCAGAACCTCACCTTCCCGGTGCACCCCGATCCGGTCTCCGGCATGCACTGCTGGCACCAGGCGGTCCGGGTGAGGCAAGCAGCGCCGGATGATCGCTACGGCGAGATCTTCGTCGATACGGCCAAGAGCCATCGCGTGTTCCAGGCCTGGCTCGAGAAGACCCGCTCGGCAACGGATCACTCGCCGGATGGCACCCGCCGGCCCCATTGGCTGATCCGGCCGGTCAAGCCGACGAAAGACGCCTACAAGCTGCCGGTCAAAAGCTAACGCGGGTGGAGATCTTCCGCACGCTCGGCGCCTTGATCGAGCCGCCCGGGCCAGCGCTCGTACCCCTGGCCGAGCTACTCGATCTCGGGCCGCTACCGGAGGAGGCCGAGCACAGCGAGCTCTTCCTCTTCCAACTCTACCCCTACGCCTCGGTCTATCTCGGGCCCGAGGGCATGCTCGGCGGTGAGGCGCGCGATCGCATCGCCGGTTTCTGGCGTGCTCTCGGTCAAACCCCGGTCAAGGAGCCCGATCACCTCACCACCCTGCTCGCCTTCTACGCCGAGCTCTGCGAGCACGGCTCGACGGCGGATCCAGCCCACGCCGAGCGCTGGCAGCAGGCGCGACGCGCCTACCTGTGGGAGCACCTCCTCGCCTGGCTGCCGGTTTACCTGGCGAAGCTCGGCACACAGGCCCCGCCCTTCTATCGCCGCTGGGGTCGACTGCTAAACGAAGCCCTGCAGGCCGAGGCCGAAGCCGTCGGACCGCAGGACCGCCTGGCACTGCATCTACGCGCCGCGCCGCCGATCAGCGATCCCCGCGAGAGCGACCTCGAGTCCTTCCTCGACAGCCTTCTCAGCCCGGTGCGCAGTGGCGTCCTGTGGACCCGCGACGACCTCGGACGGGCCGCCCGCGACCTGGGGATCGGCTCGCGCATCGGCGAGCGCCGTTTCATTCTCGAAGCGCTGCTGGCACAGAAAACCGGCGCCGTACTCGGCTGGATCGCCGAAGAAGCCACCGCCTGGGCCGCCCGGCTGAGGCAAGAGGGCGGTTCATGGGGCCGGGTCCTGCCCTTCTGGATCGAGCGAGCGGAGACGACGGCGCAGCTCGCCGCGCAGCTCAGCCAAGACGATTCGCCCCTCTGACAGCCCCGAAGTCAACGGGCTCGCAAGTTCGACGGCGCAGCAAATTCGTTGACGAAATTCGTTGATCATGGATTTCGCTCTTTGGCGCGTCTCAGATTGACACGCTGGCATGCCCACCCAATCGTGTGGTGGTCGGCAGCAGAACGATCTTGGATCGCCAGAGGAGTTTGATGATGAAGAAGTCCGTCAAGAAATTGAAGCTTTCGCGAGAGACGCTGAACCAACTGACCGAGAACCCTCTCGGAGAGGCCAAGGGCGGCAACGTGACGTTCACCTGCCCAACGGTGTGCGCTCCGACCATGGTCGAGTGCGGCACCGGCGTCTCCTGTGTGGACTGTCACGCCAAGTAGCCCTAGAAAGCCCAGGAGCAGGAGCACTCCCCTGGCAGGTGGGGGAGTGTTGCCTCCCCTGTCTTGGACGGCGGTTTCTACCGATCGTCGCGGCTCCAGTAGACTCGAGCAACATGCTCCCCTCCGATCTCCGCGACCGCGTCACCGCCGCCTTCGTCGACCGCTTCGGCCGAAGGCCGCAGGTGGTCGTCCGGGCGCCCGGCCGGGTCAACTTGCTGGGTGCCCACGTGGATTATTCCGAAGGCTGGGTGATCACTGGCGCGATCGACCGGGCGGTGTGGCTGGCGGCGGCGCCGGCGACGGGTCGGGCCACTCGGATCGAAGCGCTCGACCTCGGCGAGTCGGCCGACTTCGAGCTCGAACGCCTGGCGCCGCCAGTGCCTGAACGGCCGGACGCCTCGACCTGGGTCGACGTGCCGGCTGGTGTCGCCTGGGCGCTGGCCGAGACGGGGCACCGGCCACGGCCGATGGACGTCGCCCTGGCCAGCGATGTGCCGATCGGCGCCGGGGTCAGCTCTTCGGCGGCGGTGGAGATGGCCTTCTTGATGGCCTGGGAGAACCTCGCCGGGGAGGGCGGCTTCGGACTCTCAGGCGGCGAGCGAGCGCGCATCGGCATGCGGGCCGAGAACGGTTACCTCGGCGTGCAGTCGGGCATCATGGATCAATTCTCGAGCCTGCACGGCGCCGCCGACCGGCTGGTCTTTCTGGATTGCCGCAGCCTGGACTACGAGCATCTGCCGCTGCCCGATTCGGTGCGGATTCTGATCGCCGACTCCGGGGTGCGGCGCCGATTGGTGGACTTCGACTACTCGGACCGGCGCCGCCAATGCCAGGAAGCGGTGGCGATCCTCGAGCCCCACTTGCCCGGCATCCGCACCTTGCGCGACGTGTCGTCGGAGGACTTCGAGCGCACCTCCCACCACCTCCCCATGACCTTGCGCCGCCGCGCTCGCCATGCGGTCGACGAGTGCCAGCGCACCCGCGAGGGTGCGGCGGCCCTGGGGCGAGGCGACCTCACCACTTTCGGCCGCCTGATGCGCCAGTCCCAGCTCAGCTCGCGCGACCTCTACGAAGTTTCGATTCCCGAGCTCGACGTGCTGGCAGCAGCGGCCTGGGGCGTGGAGGGCTGCTACGGTGCCCGGCTCGCCGGGGCCGGCTTCGGTGGTTGTCTCACGGTGCTGGCGGAGGCTTCAGCCGTCGAAACGCTGCGACAGGCTATGGTCACCGAGTTCGAGCAAGACTTCGGCCGGCGGCCGGAGATTGTCACCGGCGCGATCGGTGATGGGGCTCGAGTGGTGCCTCCGCTGATCGCGCCGGCATCCATTGGGAGCGCCGGCAGCGAGGCGCAGTCCGCGTAGGGCTGCGCCTCGGAGCCGGCGAGGGCAACGCGAGAGCCCTAGAGGCAGACGCAGTTGGAGAGCGGGAAGATGCAGGTGCAAGTATTCTGCGTCCCGCCGCAACCGCCGGATCCGCAGTTGCCCGTTGGGCCACCGCAGCCATCGGTGCAGGCACAGCCGGTGATGAGCTCATAGGTCTCGCCGCCACCGGCGGCCTGGCCGAGATGCTCCTTGGACAGAATCTTGACCGTTTCGCGATGCAGAGCCAGCTTCTTCTTCTTACGTTTCATGAGAGTGCTCCCTTAGGGACAGACGCAGTTGGAGAACGGGATAATGCAGGTGCAAGTATTCTGCGTCCCGCCGCAACCGCCGGATCCGCAATTGCCCGTCGGGCCGCCACAGCAATCGGTGCAGGCACAGCCGGTGATGTACTCGAAAGTCTCGCCTCCGGCGCCGGCTTGGCCGAGATGCTCCTTGGAAAGGACTTTGACGGTCTCCCGATGCAGAGCGAGCTTCTTTTTCTTCCGCTTCATGAGGGTGCTCCTATCCTGTGTCTGGCGGCTCGGTGTGATCGAGCAACCAGAGGTTGACGATCCGAACGCGGCCTTCGCGTTCGAGCTCTGGCGGACTGTTTGGCAGACTGCTTGTAGGACGCGGCTGACAAGAGTTTATTCCAGAACAGAGATAAGATCAATCGGATATGCGTACCGCTGCGTGCTCGCTCCACAAGGACGACCTCGCGAGCACGGACACGATCTTCTCGGGATGGGATCTAGCTAACGGGCCCGCGATCGATTGATGTAGATCCCATTCAATCCGTCCGAATTGGCGACACCGATGTCGGGGAAACCGTCGCCATTGACGTCGCCTACCGCCACGCCATAGGTGATGTTCTCGGCGCCGCCGAAGCGGAGCTCGACGAAGCTCCTTCCGCCTCCGCGGTTGAAGTAGGCAGCGTTTTGCATGCCGCGGTTGCCCACCACGATATCCATGTCGCCATCGGCGTCGAGATCCGCCAGGGCGACCGAGTAGGTCGCCCCATCGGCCCGCCCGAAGCGCAGGCCGTCATCGAAACGACCGGTCCCGAGACCGAAGTAGATGCCGTTGGCCTCACCGATGTTGGCCGTGACGATATCCGGGTGGCCGTCTCCATCGAGGTCTGCCACGGCGACGGCGCGGGTTTCGTCCTTGCCGGTGCCGAACGGATGCGAGGTCGAAAAACTCAGCTCTTCGTCGTTGAGGTAGACCGCGTTGCCCTGGCCGTCCCGGTTGGCGAGCACGAGATCGGGCCGGCCATCCCTGTTGACGTCGGCGACGGCCAAGGAGATCGTCGAGTCGTCGGATGTGCCGAAGCCACGTTTGGCGCCGAAGCGGCCTTGGCCCCGGTTGCGGCCTTGGCCCCGGTTGAGATAGATGCCGTTCTCGACGCCTCGATTGGTCACCACCGCATCGAGCCATTCGTCGCCGTTCAGGTCGGCCAAGACCACGTCGCGAGTCGGCTCGACCTCCGGTCCGAGAACCCCGGCCAGAGCAAAGCGGCCCGATCCATCGTTGGCGTAGATCATGTTCGGTGCCTGATCATTAGCGACCACCACATCGACATCGCCGTCGCCGTCCACATCCCCGGCCGGCACCGCGTAGCTCGTGCTGAGCTCCTCACCGAGCCGGTAGCCGATCGTGAAGCGGCCTTTGCCGTTGTTGAGGAAGACCTCGTTCGCCTGCGGCCAATGCCTGCCATTGGCCACGATCGCGTCGAGATTGCCGTCCTGGTCGACATCCGCGAAGCTCAGAGACGGCGAGCGATCAAGCGCGAGGCCGAGAAGGATCTCCGGCCGGTCGCGGAAAGTGCGGGTCTGGGCGGCTACGTCGACGGCGTAGAGCGCGATCCAACCCAGCGCGACAACCGAACAGTGAGCCTTCACGGGTTCTCCTCCAAGAGGGTGAGCAGACCTTCAGGGTATAGCGCTAGAGGCTGCGGCTCGGCCAGATCGATCCAGCGCGCCTCGCCATCCCACACCGGTTCGTCGAGCGGTAGACTCGTCCGGGTGTAGAGGTCGGGATCGACGAACTTCGCATCGAACACGAAAACGATCTCGTGCCCGGGCTCGCCTCGGTAGGTGAAGACGTTCTCGAGCAGCCCGAGCCGGACCGGGTCACGGATCTCGACACCCAACTCCTCGCGGATCTCGCGCCGCAACGCGTCGACGATTCGTTCACCGAACTCGACCGCGCCGCCGAGGGGCCGCAGGAAGGCCTCACCCTTCACGTCATCGGTGCCCCGAGCCACGAGAATCCGCGTCCCGTGACGGAACACGCAGATGGCCAGGTTGCGAATCGATGGCATGACCTCTGCGCTCGATCCCGTCAGGGGCGACACCAGCCCCGACCTCAAGCCTCCAGATCCGGGAACGCCTGATCGCGGTCGGAGATGACGGTGATCTCTTCCGGCCACTCGATCGCTAAGGCGGGGTCGTTCCAGCGCACCCCACGGGCACATTCGGGGTATTTGAACTCGGACTTCTGGACGAAGACCTCCGAGTCGTCGGCCAGGGTCTGGAAGCCATGCCCAACCCCGGCAGGGACGTAGATCGACTGGCGATTCTGCTTGCTGAGCTCGATACCGACATGGTGCTTGAAAGTCGGTGAATCGCGGCGCAGGTCGACGATGACGTCGTAGATCGCTCCGGCGGTACAACGCACCAACTGGCTCTCTTCGTAGGGCGCCGCTTGGTAGTGCATGCCTTGCACCGTGCCGCGGTGCGGATTGACCGAGATCTCGCTGCGTACGAGGGCCGGATCGAGGCCGCGCTCTTCGAGCTTCTGCCGGCAATAGCTGCGGGTGAAGAAGCCTTGCCGGTCTTGCTTACGCTGGGGCTCCAGCAGGTAGGCGCCGGGAATTTCGAGCGGGTGGAACATCATCGTGTCGATCTCACAAGGCCGCGAATGCTAACAGCCCGCCACCCAAGTCGCACCGCTCTGGGGCCGGCCAACCTCTACCGACGGCTGCTAGCATGTCCCCCTTTCGAGCGCGCTTGAGAGATAATCCGGCGATGGACGACTTTTTGAAATTTTCGGACGATCTGCGGCCGGCGGTGGAGGCGACTCTCGATCGACTTCTGCCGACCGCCGGTGAGCCACCGCAGCGCTTGCACGAGGCGGTGCGATACAGCACTTTCGTCGGCGGCAAGAGGGTGCGGCCGGCACTGGTGGTCTTGACCGGCGAAGCCTTGGGGGTGGAGCGCGACCAGCTGCTGGCCGGCGGGGCCGCACTGGAGATGATCCACACCTACAGCCTGGTGCACGACGATCTGCCATCCCTGGACAACGACGACCTCAGGCGGGGACGACCGACCGCCCATAAGCAATACGACGAGGCGACCGCGATCCTGGTCGGCGACGCCCTGCTCACCCTTGGCCTGACCACGCTCGCCACCCATCCTGCGGAAGCCACCGGCGAGCAGCGGCGGCGGGCGGTGGCGATCGTCGGCCAGGCGATCGGCAGCCTGGGGATGATCGGTGGCCAAATCGACGATCTCGCCGCCGAGCGCGACTGGCCGGACGACGCACCAGCCGTCTTGGAGGCCATTCATCGCCGCAAGACCGGGGCGCTTCTGACTGTCTGCTTGCGCCTGGCCGGGATCTATGCCGACGTTACGCCCCACCTCGACGAGCAGCTCACCGCCTTGGGTGAACGGCTCGGCCTGATGTTCCAGATCGCCGATGATATTCTCGATGTCGAAGGGTCTGCTGGCACTCTGGGCAAAACCGCCGGTAAAGATGCCGCAGCCCGCAAGCTCACCTACCCCGGCCTGTTCGGCTTGGAGGAGAGCAAGCGGCGGCTGGCGCAAGCTCGCGACGAGGCCTTGGATCTGGCCGCAGGGTTGCCGGGAGGCGGCGGTCTCTTCCCTTCGCTCATCCACTACCTGCAGGCGCGGGATCGCTAAGGCGATCTTCGCCCGTGCGGCCGGATTCATCCGATGCGCCTCGACCAATTACTCCATCACCGGGGATTTTTTCCCAGCCGCGAGAAGGCCCGCCGGGCCGTGATGGCGGGCACGGTGACGGTCGACGGCCGACGAATCGACAAACCCGGTACACCGACACCGGAGGACGCCGAGCTGGTGCTCGCCGGACCGAACGAGCCCTTTGTCTCACGCGCCGGTCGCAAGCTCGCCGCGGCTTTGGATCACTTCGCGGCGGCCCACTCCGCCCTCGATCCGAGGGGCCGCGTTTGCCTCGATGTCGGCGCGTCGACCGGCGGTTTCACCGATTGCCTGTTGCAACGCGGCGCCGCCCGAGTCTACGCCCTGGACGTCGGCTACGGGCAGCTCGACTTCCGCCTGCGCAACGATCTTCGGGTGGTGGTCATGGAGCGGATCAATGCCCGGCACCTGGCCCCCGACGCCTTGCCCGAGCCCTGTGATCTGATCACTATCGACGTGTCGTTCATCTCCCTCACCAAGGTGGTACCGGCTTTGCTTGCTCATCTGGCGCCCGGCGGCTGGTTGTTGCCGATGATCAAGCCGCAGTTCGAAGCCGGCCGGAGACAGGTCGGCAAGGGCGGCATCGTGCGCGATCCGGCGGTGCGCCAGGCGGTGATCGAAGACCGTGTCGCCGATCTCGAGCGGCTCGGCCTCAGAGCCCGCGGCGTTTTCGACTCTCCGGTCAGCGGCGTGGGAGGCAACCGTGAAGCATTCGCACTCTTCGACACGACAGGCGATCCCGCCGAGGCTCCGTCCTGATGGGCAAGGGGGTCAAGCGGAAGAGTGCGCAGCGCGGCGGGGCACAGAGCGGTGGCCTAGAGAGCGGCGGCGTGCGACGGGTCGGCATCGTCGCGCGCTCGGACAGCGAGACGGCGAGCCGCACCGCAGCGGAGCTCACCGACTGGCTGAAGCGGCGCGGTATCGAGGTGGCGATGGACGAGGTTTGCCGCCGCACCCTCGGCCTGAAAGACGTGCGGACCTTCGACAGCCAAGCGAGCTACGATCTGGTGGTGGTGCTGGGTGGCGACGGCACCTTGCTTTCGGTGGCGCGCTCGGTCACCGTACCGATTCTCGGGGTCAATCTCGGCCGCTTGGGATTCCTCACCGAGCTGCCGCGCAGGGAGCTGTACCCCAGCTTGGTCCGTATCCTTGCGGGCGACTTCGAGGTCGAGGAGCGCTCGCTCTTCGACATCGTGTTGGAGCGCACCGACGGCGGCCGATCGACCTATCGGGCGTTCAACGACGCAGTCATCGGCAAGAACGCCCTGGCCAAGATCGTCGAGCTCGAGATCGAGGTCGGTGGCCATCTGGTCGCGCTCTATCGTTGCGACGGCCTGATCATCTCGACCCCGAGCGGCGCCACGGCCTACAACCTCTCGGCCGGCGGACCGATCCTCTACCCCGCCCTGCCGGTGGCGGTCCTGACACCGATCTGCGCCCACACCCTCTCCCTGCGGCCGATCGTCGTCCCCGACTCGGAGGCCATTCAGGTCACTTTGATAACTCCGGGCGAGGAGGTCTTCCTCACCGTCGACGGCCAGGAAGGCTCGCGCGTCGACCATCTCGACAAAGTCTCGATCCGACGCTGCCGCTCCACCGCCAAGCTGATCCGTCTGAACGACCGCACGTTTTACGACAGCCTGCGCGAGAAGCTGAAGTGGGGTGGTTAGCCACGGCTGACCACAGAGGGGAACGATCGTGAGCGCCGGAGACGCCCCGGCCGCGCCCTCTGAAGCAGCCGCGCTCCCTGACGAAGACCAGCCGGATGTCGAGGCTGCAACCCCCAAGCGGGGGCGCGGGAGACGACGGCGCGAAAGGCGTCGTCCCGGGCGCATGCGACGCTGGGTGCTGCGCCCTCTGTTGTGGGGGCTAGCGGCGCTGTGCGTGTTGATCTTCGTTCTGCAGCAGCTACTCGATACCCGCTGGGCACGCGATGGCGCCCGGCAGATCATCACCGAAAGGCTCTCCGCCGCGCTCGATCGCCAGATCGGGCTGGTCGATCTCTCCTTCGAGCTGCTGCCCTTATCGGTCGAGCTCTGGGGCTTCACCATCTCCGGCCCGAACCCCGACGACCCCAACTTCATCGAAGTGCCGTTTGCGGCGATCGACGCCGATCTGGCGGCGCTGCAGGATCGCCGCCTCCACTTGCGGGAAGTCCGGGTCCAACGACCGATCGTCTATCTGGAGTTCTTTCCCGATCGGACGCACAACATGCTCAAGCGACGTCGGGGGCCGGCCAAGGCGCGGCGGTTCGATATCTTCATCGACCGGCTGGTGATCGACCGGGCCGACTTCGGGCTCGATCAGCGATCGGTAAGTCTGTCCTTGGATGCCGACTCGGTACGCACCCGCATGCGTGGTGTGGGCGAGATGCACCTGGCCGGCCAGCTGGACGCCCACAGCGTCGTCGTGCGCCTGCCCAACGCACAGCCGGTGACGGTGGCAGTCTCCGCTCGCGGCGCGCTACGCCGTGGCGAGCTCGAGGTCGAGAGTGCGCGCATCTCCGGCCCGGACATCACCGCCAACGGGCAGGGCGTCTGCGAGTATCCGCGGGAGGCGCGCGAGCGCCGCAATTGTCTGTTCCAGGCCCGGGGTCGAGCGCGCGGCGAAATGCTGGCCGAGTTGGGCTACTTTCAGGACTTGCACGGCGGCTTCGAGTTCGACGGCAGCCTCAACTGGCGCCCCGATCTCACCGGCTGGCGCAGTCGCCTCGAGGCAGAAGACGTCGTGATCTGGGACCGCCGGATCGATCGTTTCGACGGCAGCCTGGTGGCGGACCGCTACGGCTTTCGCATCGGCATCGACCAGGCGGGTTATGCCGGTGGCAGCCTCAGCGGCCGGCTCGCCTGGGAGCCCAAGGTGGAGGGCAAGCCGTGGACGATCGGTCTCGACTTCGTCGGCCTCGAGCTCGACCGACTGCTGACCGACCAGGAGATCCCCAGCTCAGGCTACGCTTCGCGCCTGGATGGACGGCTCGACTACCGTTTCACCGCCGGCGGCTCAGGCCGTGGTGAAGGGCGCAGCGAGATCGCCCTGATGGCCGACCCGGAGCTCCCGGGCGTCCCCTTGGCTGGTGCTTTCCCCCTGCGTATCGAGCGCGGCGTAGTGCGAACCGATTCGGCCAGCCTCAGCTCCTCCCGCCAGAGCATCCTCGCCAGCGGCTGGTACGACCTCCAAGACAACAACGGCGC
>JBCCGX010000179.1:0-11936 GCA_039029035.1 Acidobacteriota bacterium
GCCTACCGCGCCGGCAAGTTCATCCGCCGGCACCGTTGGGGGGTGATCGCCGCATCATTGATCTTTGCATCCCTCGTTGCCGGCATCGCTGCCACGACCTGGCAGGCGCGCCAGGCGAGCCGCCAGCGCACGACGGCGGAGCGGGTTTCGGATTCCCTCGCCGCGATCTTCGAAGTCTCGCTGCCCAGCGAAGCCCGCCAGCGGACGATCACGGCGGAGGAGTTGCTCGACCAGGGCGCCCCACGCATCCTGGAGGGTCTCGACGACAGCCCTGAGATCCGCGCCAAGTTGATGGCGACTCTGGGTGGTGCTTACCTGGAGATCGGGCTCTACGACAAGGCGAACCCTTTGCTCGAGGAGGCCCTCCGCCACCGCCGCGAGAACAGCGATGCCGAAGACATCGCTGCCAGCCTGAGCACCCTCGGTGCGCTACGGCGAGCCCAGGGACGCTACCAGGAAGCCGAGACTCTCCATTCCCAAGCGCTGGACCTACGCCTGAAGGTTCTCGGAGAACGCCACGAGCTCGTGGCCGAGAGCTTGAACGAGCTAGCCATGGCCATCCATCAGCAGGGTCGCCCGAGCGAAGCCGAGCCCTTGCTGCGGCGGGCTCTGGTGCTGTCCCGCGAGCTACTCGGCGAGGAGCACGAGGAAGTCGCGACAGTGCTCAACAACTTGGGGATGGTCCTGCGCGCCGAGGGGAGCTATGCCGAGGCGGAGGAGCTCTACCGTCAGGCCGTGGCCATTGGCCGCAAGAGCTTCGCCGAGCACCCGAAGCTGGCTACCCAAGTCAATAACTTGGCCGAAGTCCTGCGCGCACAACAGAAATGTGAGCAGGCGATTCCTTTCTACGAGGAGAGCTTGGAGCTCAAGGCACGTCTCCTCGGCGATCGGCACCCGGATCTCGCAACGACCCAGAACAACCTGGCTGGCTGCTTCAAAGACATGCGTCGATTCGAGGAAGCGGAGAGGCTCTATCGCAAGTCTTTGGCCTTGCGGCGCGAAGCCCTGGGACCGAAACACCCCGATGTCGCCGATACGCTGAACAACCTGGCTGAGATCTTCTTCAAGCGCCGCGACTTCGCCGCCGCCGAAGGGCTTCTGCTCGAAGCGGTCCAGATCACCGAGGCAGCCCTCGGCCAACATCCCGACGTGGCCAGCAATCTCAACAACTTGGCCAAGACCCTCGAACGCCAAGGCAAGCTGGCAGCGGCTGAGGACCGCTTCGAGCAGGCCCTCGAGATGCGGCGCAAGCTCTTGGGCGAGGAGCACCGCGATGTCGCCGACACCCTCCTCGGCTTGGGCAACACCCTGCTAGCGAGCAACCAACCGCGCCTCGCCGAGCAACGCCTGCAGGAAAGCCTGCGTCTGTGGCAACGTTGGTCGGCCAAGGAGTGGAGAATGATTGCCGTGACCCAGAGCCTAGCCGGCAGCTCTCTCACACAGCTCGGTCGCTTCGACGAGGCTGAGGTGTTGCTGATCGAAAGTCACACGACTCTCGCCGAGCGACTCGGCCAACAGCATTCCATGACGCAACGCTCTTTGGGGCGTCTTCTTCGGCTCTACGAGAGCTGGGGCCGGCCGGAGCAGGCGGCGCACTATGGGACGCTTCTGAGGCAATAGCCTCCTCACGCTCTCCAGCCCCCGAGCGGACTCTCCAGTGAGACCAGGAGATGTGCGCCGCCCCTTAGTTGGATCCCGTCCCGAAACACCGTTTTCGAGCTAGAGAGGTCGTCCTTGTGGAGCGAGCACGCAGCGAGCGTGTTTGAGCGTGCAGGCTATTTGAGATGGGTAAGCCTCTTCCTAACGGAGACTTATGCGGTCTGCGAGTGATCCGGCGAGTTTTCGGAGCTGCAGCGCAGGCCACAAGCACGACCAGGTAACGGTCGTGCTGGAATGCGATCTAGTTCGCCTCGCTGTCGCTTACCTTCGGAGACGCAGCCTCGCTAATACTCGACGTCGAAATCGTCGACACTCCCGTCTTCGAGAATACCGCTGCTACAGTGAATACAGTCACAATCACATAGGTCGACACAGTCACAGGGGGGGCACCCTAGCGTGTTGCCGTAGTCAATCGTCACGCGAACCACCAGGCGTTGATCGGGCTCTGGTATGGAGACTCCGTCAAAGCCTGCAGCCGCCGAGAGATCGGCGGCAATCGGTGCGCTCAGCACGGGCTCTTCGTCGGCGCACACCTCGCGCTGCCCTAGGAAGAGGAACTCGCCGCCGGTTAGGGGTTGGAGCTCCACCGTCGCCAGGTAGCACTGGTCGGCCTTGAATTCCATGCTGAACGAGCTGATCTCGAAGGGCGCTTCGGATGGGTCGAGCTCGACGAGGAAGCGAATCAACAGGTCGCCCTCGTTCAACGGATCTTCCCCCTCCCGGAACACAAGGTAGCGGTTGTCCGATTCGAGCATGCTCTCCAGGCCGCCGCCGTCGATCGTCCCGATGTCGGGGTAGACATCGACCAGGGTCAAGCTTGGTACCGGTAGGGGTGGAACCGGTGTCGACGGCTGTCCCGGTGGCAACGGAACTCCGCGCGGAGCCATCGCGGCCTTGCTCGGCAACCACCGACTGGGGCCACCGAGGCCCAGGGGTATCGCCATCTGCTGCTGAGGGTTCATCTCAAACATCAGCACCTGTAGATCTTGGGTATCGAGGGTGATGCTGAAGGTCTGCTCACCTGCGCCCGGCTCACCCATGACGACACCGCCAAAAGACGCCTCGTCTTGGATGATGCCTTCGACCACCGCTCGGCCTTGGTTGTCGAAGCTGATCTCTCGGCCTTCGTCGAGCAGCGGGCCGCCGCCGGCCTCATAGCCCTTGGGGCTACCGCCTGAGCCATACTTGCCGACAAAGAGATCACGACCCGATGGACCACCACGACCGGTGACCCAGAGATCGCCATCATCGTCCGCCGCCACGGCAAGCGCCACTTCGTTGGCCGTGCACTCACCGATCTGGATCCACTGTTGAGCCGTGAAATCGCCGTGGTAGCGGGTCACGAAGTAGTTCTTGTTCTCCGGCACTAGGCCGGGCGCCGATTCGCACCACCCGGCGGCGACGACGTCACCGTCGGTGGCGATGATCGAGCGCGCGCCGCAGGCACCGGTCGAACCGCCGCTACCGCCACCGCCACCGCCACCGATGTCACAGAACGCTCCGCAGCAGCCCCCATCCGTCGGCGGACCGTCAGGCTGCGGACCGATGCAGGCGCCACCTGCGGGGGTGCCGTCGGCCGCCAGACGCAGCAGGAAGGCGCCTCGCGAGGTGACCGGCAGGTCCGTCACCGCATCCTTCCAGGCCAAGTGGTGCTCTCCGGCCAACAGGACCTCTCCCGTTGGCTCGACGAAGACATCATGCACCGTGCTGGCCTTGAGATAGGCCGGGTCAAGGCAGCTCAGTCCGGCAAACAGCGGCGCTCCGCCCTCGGCGGCACAGGTGCCGCCGCGTGGCGACTGTTGGCAGAGCTGCCAGGCTCCGACCTTCTCGATGAAGGCCTGAGCGCCGATGCCACAGGCGTCCACCTGGCCACCGAAATGACCGGCGACAAACGTGCCATGGGCTGTCTCGATGCGAACCCGTTCATTGACCACGGGCTCGACGGTCAGGCTGGGCAGCCCCATAGGAACACCTGGATCTCCTAGGCTGGGACCGGCCCCAAAGACAAGGGGCACGATCCATCCCAGAACACCAACAAGACAACGGCTGGGTCGCCACATCGACATCTCCTCTTCGTCGCTCGATCCGCGCTGCATGAGGGAAGATCAAGTGCTTCGTGGAGCCCTCTAGAAGACGTCGGCCCCGCCAGGATATCGAAGTGGATACAGCGCTTTACTAACTAACGTCCGTTCCGTCAGCAGAATGGGCCAACTTTTTTCACGGAAATGTTCGGCGACCTGGCCCGGCCATTATCTAGAGCGCCTTCGGCGCGGCCCGGCGCAGCCCATCCGACAGGACCGACTTTCGGTCGCTTCCAGGAGGGAGCCGAGCTGGGCTCGCCGAGTAGGCCTCAGCGCAGGCGGCGCAATCCCGCCACGGCCAACAATCCGGCGAGAAGCGCCAGGCCTGGCAGGGACAGCGAAGGGATCTCCAGGATCGCGGCAGTCACCTGAGCCCCATCGGACGCCATATCGACCGGTGGTGAGCGACCGTAGGTCTCCCACAAGTCGTACATGATCTCGCCCCGGCTGGCCGTCGGCACGCCAGTGGTGCGCGGCAGACAGTCATCGGGGAAGCCGTTGGCCACCGCTTCGTTGCGCAAGAACTCGATGTAGTCCTTGCTCGCCGTCTGATAACGCAGGGTTGCCTCCACGGCAATCGGGAAGGCCGTTTGGGCCGGGATCGGGATCAGATAGTCGGTGACGTCGAAATTGACCAACACGCCGGAGCCGGGAGAGGTCTCGGGATAGGTGTAGGCCACCGGCATGGTCTCGATGTCACCACCACCGGTGAAGCCGAGCGGCGGAATGCGATTGTCCGAGGCGTAGCAGTTGTTGAGCACGAAGTGGAACTCCGGCCGCCCCATGGCGTCCGTCGTGTCGCACTCGCCGGTTCCGAGCTCGTTCCAGATGCCCGGCTTCACTTCGTAGACCTTGGCTTGCTCGTCTTTGGTGAGATCGCCGGTGGCGTCGTCGTAGGCGCCGCTCTCCCAGATCACATCGCCTTGCCCGTCGCGGGCGACTACGTGGATCCACATCCGACGGCCTTCGGTGTAGCCCGTGGGCAGCTTGTGACCGGAGAGATTGGTCACCTTGACCGAGACCCCCAGATCCTGCCCCGGCGCCAACGCATCGGGCGAGGTCACCTCGAGGGTCGCCGAGCGGTTCTGCAGCATCTCGTTGGCCCAGGCGATGGTGGCGTCGAACTCCTCGGCCCGATCGAGGGCCGGATACTCGTCGCGCAGCACTGCCGGGATCCAGGTGTTTCCGCCGGCGAATTGATGGACGCCGAGATCGCCGGTGCGATCGTTCTCCAAGAAGGCGCAAGCGAAGACATCCTCTTCGATCGCCTGGGGCATGTGGCAATCCTGGCAGGATTGGGCGCTCGCCCCGCCATCGGCATAGTCGCTCTGCTGCCACTCCTTGAATGTACGCTCGATCGGGTATGGCAAGCCGGTGTCGTCGCCGTTCTCGTCGATCAGGGTGTGGATCGGACTGGTGATGTTGTGGCAGTTGCCGCAGATGTCGGAGCTCTTGTGGTACTCGGAGAACGCCCATTGATGCGGCGGTGGCGCTCCACCACCGGCGTCGTAATCGTAGGGCCCGCGACGGCAGGGGCCGGAACCGGGCGTGGTGCAGTCTTCGTCGTCGATCCAGAACTCGGCGTTCTCGAAGTACACCTCTTGCTCGCCGGGGGGCGGGTTCTCGTTGACCATCATCCGGTGGCACATGTGGCAGCTGACGCCGTCGAAGTCATTGTCCGGCTCGTCCAGATTGCCGAGCAGGCCGCAACCATCGACACTACCGCCCGGCGGCTCCGAACGGCCCGCCAGCCAGGCGTCCGGCGTGTGGCAGCGGAGGCAGAAGTCGCCGATCCCCGGCACGTCGTTGTTGGCCACATCGAGCGCTGCCCAGAACAGCGGATCGCGGGCCGAGTTGGCCATCATCGAGCCAGCCCAGGTCGGCCAGGGCTCGATGTTGTTGTCATCGTCGAAGTTGCCGTGGCAGAACTCGCAGTTGAACGGCTGGATGATCGGGTGCGTCAGCCCTGGCTGGGTGCCGTTGGGGGTAACGTCGCCCGCCTGGACACCACCGGTAACCAGGCAGAAGCTGGTCAGCAGAAGGGCCGAGCGAAAGGCGTGCTGAGGTGTGGCGTGGCCGAGCCAGCGCGTCGCGGATGATTGTCGCATGATGGCGACGAAGTATAGCGGATCGATGCTCGGAGAGCATCGATCAGATCGCCGGTCATCCGATTAGGGTTGCGGCAGCCGGGCTGACCAGGCCGAGGTGCTGCCCGACTCGAATCCATCAGCGAAAATCGCCAGACAGGTCGGGGTCGCAGGGAAGGCGTTGGTGTCGCCGAAGCTCGTCGGGCCCACGCCGAGCGGATTGACGTATTGCTGCGTGGCACCGCTGCACACGTCGGTCACGCTGATGGTGTACATCAAATCGGCAGTAGCGCCGAAGAAGAACCAGAAGTTGCCATCGCCGCCGTCGAACAACTTGATCATCAAGTCGGGAAAGCCGGTACTGAAGAACGGAAAGTAGCCACTCTGGTCAGTCAACGGTACGGCGAGTGACGTGTCCATCACACCACTGAAATCCTCCCAATCGACCGTGATTCGGAATCGCCCGCCGTCGAGACAGAGCGTCGTGGCGTCAGGCTGACAGGCATCCATGCCATCGATCTCCACGGCAGCGGAAGGACCATCGGTTCTCGACTGAGGGTATCTGGCAGCCGCTCCTGGTGGACTTCCCGGCAACGCAGCAGTATCGGTCATCGACGCGAGGGTTCCAAGAGGATTGAAGTAGATCGCTTGCTCGTTGGTTTCGGTGTCGATCACCGTTACGGTGAACTCCCAGTTGGTCAGGGAGCCGAAGAAGACCCAGAAAAAGCCGTTGATCGCTGTGCCATCGAGCACACTGACGTAGATCTCCGGCAGCTCCGGATCCGAGAACCAGAAGGCACCGGAATCTTCCAGGCCCAAAGGCAGCACCTGGCCGAGACCCGTGTTGGTGTCGAAATCCATCCAGTCGATCTCGACATAGAACCGGCCGGCGCCGAGACAGAGAACCGTCGTGCTGGGGACGCAACTCCCGTCGATCGTTCGAGGCCTGAGCTCGATCGCTTCGTCGGCGAGAGCTGGCGTGAGTGGTAAGACAACGAGCAGCAAAACGAACATGGCGTGCCGCGATCGGCCCATGATGAAGTCCTCCAGAAGTCGAGATGCGTGGCAACCCTGAGTCGGCCGCCAGTCCTCCTATGGACGGCCGAAACTAAATTGTGGCATCCAATGCTGCTGCAGCAACGGCGCCCTGCCCCGGGTTTTCGACGATCGGACCCGCTGGCGCCTGCGTTTCGCCTGGCGAGCTGCGCGACAGGCATGCATGGCGCCTCATAGGCGCACTTCGAGAGGCCGCCCGCCAGAGACCGGATGCCAGCACGCGTACGTTGCGGGCTCTTGCCCGCTTTCCGAATGGTCGGTTACATGCCGAAGCGGCCGCGAGCCTCTTCCATCAGCTCGTCGTCTACCACTTCGTGGCCGATCGACTTGGCGTAGTGCTCGATGCCTTGCTTGGCCATCGGCCGGACGAACTCGGGGATGTTCTCGAGCCGCTGCAGAGCACTAGCAGTCCACAGCACTTCGTCGTCTTTGGCTCTCTCCATGTCGCCGATCATGCCCGAGAAGGGGCAGCCGCCGGCAGCAGCGCGGGCAGCCGGACTATCTTCGGCCGGAGCTTCCTCGCCAGGGCCGATCTTGACCCCCAGAGACTGCACCATCTGAGTCTCGTAGGGGTTGGTGAGCATGGCGATCCGGTGCGAGCAGGTGGGGCAGCCGAAGATAGCGGAGATCGAGCCGCCATCGTCCGGTGGATCAGCGTGCTGGATCTTCATCGGCTCGTCGCAGGTCATGCAGAGGAATTTCATGCGGTCGCCTCCAGGGCTTGCAGGATTCGGCGGGCGACGACGTCGACCGCTTGGGCAGATGGGCTGGTGAGCTGGGAATCGCTCTGTCCGAGGCTGGCGAGGGCCGGATCGAAGGGGATCTGACCTAGGCTCGTCGCGGCTAGATCGCTGCCCGGGATCGGAAACAGAGGACGGACTTCGCCGCAATCGCGGCAGAAGTAGCCGGCCATGTTCTCCACCACGCCGAGCAGGGGGGTGGCGTTCTTCTCGAGGGCAGAGATCGAGCGGGCGACGACGCTGCGCGCCAGATCGGATGGGATGGTGACCATCACGAAACGCGTTGCCTCACCGAGGAATTGGGCATACTGGCGCGTGCGCTCGGTCCCCGGGGGGAGATCGAAAAGCAGGACATCGAGCCGCCCCCAGTCGACGCTGCCTAGCAGTTGGCCGAGGAGGGCGAACTCGCGCATGCCGCGCCAGGTTTGCTCTTCGTTCGGCGCAACGCTGGCGACTTCGAAGGGTTGGGCCTCGCCCAACAGGCTGCCGAATGAAGCAATGCCGATGCCATCCTTGTTTCTCGGTAGCGCCAAGCCATTCTCTCCTGGCACCCAAGGGGCGCTGGCGAGGCCGGCGAGCTGTGCCTGGCAGGGACCGTTGAAATCGGCGTCGAGAATCGCCACCGTTTGGCCTTGGCGGCGCAGAGCTCGCGCCAGAGCCATGGTGACGGTGCTCTTGCCCACCCCGCCCTTGCCCGAGCCGATCGCCAGACGGTGGCGAACACCGGAGAGAGCCTCGGCGATAGCGCTCTGCTGTGCCTCGACCTGGCCGAGGACATTCGAGCCCCCGTCGCCGACGATGTCGTGGTACGTCTTCATGGGTTCTATGGATGATACTGCGTTTGGCCAGATTTGGATGCAGGCCCTCCGGCCTGACCCGTGTCTAGACGGGTGTTGCTGTCGACGCCAGGCGAAGGTACTGCGCCCCCGCTTTGAATCTCAGTGGCGTCAACACCGTCGCTGGCACTTCGCCTTCTACCAGCTTCGGCAATCGCAGAGGCCGCTCGCATCGGCCCGCCAGGTGGCGCAGGAGCAGGCCGAGAAATAGTTCCCGCTGCGGCGACTCGCGAGCTATCAATGCCGGGATGTCGATGTCCTTGCCGTCGTCCGACTCCCGGTACAGCAGGCAGGCCTCGACCCGTTCCGGCGAAGCGATACAGAAACCCTCGAGATCGTCCTCTTTGCGGCCCAAGAGCGTCTCTCTGCGGCGCTCCCAAGCAACGTCACTCCCGATGTCGAGCAAGCCGTGATCGTCGAGCTCATCCACCGTGGTCGGCATCACCAGCTCTGCCGGTACCGGATCGACGGGCGCGGGGGCTCGCAAGTAGTCTGTGTAAACAGCCTCGGGCGTGTAGTCGCAGGCGGCAAAGAACGGCTCCGCCCCCGGCAGCGCCCGCGGAATCTCCACTACGAGCCGCTCCGGCCCGAGCACGGAGAGCTTCTGGCTCAGGGAGGTCAGGATGTGGGCACCGTGACCCTGGCGCTCATGTCCGGGTCGCAGTCCGATACGCAAGACCGAAACCTCGTCAGCCCGTTTGGTGCCGATCAACACGGCGATCGGCCCAGCGTCGCTAGAGGCGACCATGCAGTTGCTAGGCCACAGATCGATCGCTTTCATCTCCGCCCGAAAGCGCTCCAGCGTCAGCGGAGGCTCGTCGGGGAAGTGGACGTCGTAGCACTCGTTGACCGCCCGCACGAGATAGGGGATGTCGTCCGGGCGGCAGAAGCGGTAGGAGGGCATGGTTGGAACAGCGGCTTCAGCTGCAGAGCCCGCTCACGGGCACCATTGCGTAGCCCGGGGATTCAACCCCGGGCTTCGAGGGCATGGCGAGCCTCAGGCCGGATCCGACGAGCTCAACTCGTCCCGTTGCCGCGACATTTCAGTCATGACACCGACCTCGTTGAGGGCCGGGCGACCGTTGTGGAAGCCGCGGTTGTCGGCCTCGGTTGCAGCCTTCTCAGCCGCTTCCTTGGCCGCCCGTTCCGCGGCGACGGGGCAAACCCCCTCGGCTGGCGCCGCTGTTTCGGCGACTGGCGCCGCAACCTCGGCGACCGGTTCCGCCACCGGCTCGGCGTCTGCGGCTTGCATCTCCGGCGAAGCGCCACCGTAGGCACCGAGCATCTCCTGCATCATCTGCAGGCCCATCTGGATGCCTTCCTCGACCAAGGCGAGATCGATCTCGGCAAGATCACGCTCAGCCGCGAGCTCCTCGATCCGCCCTTGGGTACGATCACGCATGAAGCCCGAGGGCACCCGAAGAACGCGCTCGATCGCCTGCTCACTCCACGCCAGGCGGGAGAGCAGCGGGTTGTTCTTCTTGTCCCGCGCCAGGATCTTGAGATCACCCTCGTCCAGGCTCGGCTCTTCGGCGATCTCCACTTCAGTGGCCTCGGCAGCTTTGCGCTTGTCGGCGGCGGACATCGCTTCGTCGCCTTCCGCCGGGCGATAGAGCACACCGGCCTCTTCTTCGACGAAGCGTTTGGCATGCTCGAGGGTGATGGTGTCGAGACGCTGGGAGCGGGCCGACTTTTCGATCCGTGCCTTCGCCCGCCGCCGCTGGTAGTTGTCGCCCAGGGTCCGCAGGGCCTTGCGGGCGTCTTGAGTCCAGCGGAGCTTGCGACCGTCGTAGGTGGTCTCTTCTTCGGTGCCCCCCTCGGTGTTGGCGATTTGATCGATCAGCTCCGGGGTGACGACATCGAATTCGATGCTGCCACAGGAAGCGCACTTCTCGGCGTTCGGCACCAGGGCGACGGTGGCGCACTGGCGACAGACGCTGGTTGGCTCGCGGCGCGCCTTCTCGAAGGCCAAGGCCTCGGCGAGCTGGGTGGTCGCTTTCTGCGAGGCACCGGGCATGAAGCGCACCATGGCCTCGGTCACCAGGTCGCTGGTGACCACGCTGTGGCCCTTTTCCAGCGCCAAGCGCAGGATACCGGTGCGGGCAATGCCCTTGACCTGCTCGGGGACCCGGGTCATGCGCTCCTCGGCCTCCGGCGTCCAGTGGATCGACTCTTCCGCCTTGAGATCGATCTTCGGCGTCTCGGTGCGGGTGGTGAGGAGGATGTCGCACGGCGCGAGGCGCAGCAGGTTCTCGGTGTTCGAGCCCAGGCCGCCATCTTCTTCGGCGGTGTGGACACCGACTCGGCCGATGATCAGCAAGTACGGGTTGATCTTGCGGGCGTGATCGAGAACTTTTTGGAAGGCCTTGCCGTCGAGCAGGGTCTTGCCAACCTCGACCCCTTCATCCTTGGCCATCGTCTCGGCGACGTTGAGGTGCGATTGGTAGATCTCGGCCAGCCCGGTGTCGATGATCTCTTCGTGCAGTTGGTTCTGCTCTTCGAAGCGGAAGACCTTGGCGGCTTTCTCGGTCAGCACTTCGACGATGCCCTTGAAAACGGCGTAGTGCAGATAGGGGTCGTAGACCGAGATGAGCTCTATTCTCTTGTTCAGCTTGCGCGCCAGCTCGATGCCGGTCATCAGGGCGCCGAAAGACTCAGGGCTGCCATCGACACCGATCAGGATCGTGTCGCGCTCTGCCTCGTCCTTTTCCGGCAGGTGCTTGACCACCCAGACATCGCGCTCGACCTCGCGCGAGATGCGCTGGCAGACCGAGCCGATCTGGGCGTCGCGGGTACGGCCGATGCCCAGGGCTCCGAGCACCACCAGATCGTAGTTCGACTGATCGATGTCTTTGATCAGCTCGGTGGAGTGCTTGCCGTCCATCATCTTGGGCTCGAAGTCGAGCCCGGCAGCGCGGCAGAACTTGTCCATGTCCGTCAAGTAGCAGTCGGAGATCATCTCCAGCCCCATGGTGATGAGGCTGTCGTGGATCTTGCGCTGACGGTGGAGCTCGTTCTCCTCGAGGTACTCCTCGGGCAGGGTGAACTCCATCTGCTTGAAGCGATAGTCGTGCATCTTGGCGGCGTAGACGTGACACCCCACGAGCTTCGACTGGAACGCCTTGCCGAGGGACAGCGACGTCTGCACGGCACGGTTCGAATGATCAGAGTTATCGACTGGAACGTAGATCGTCTCGTACATGTTGTCTCCGGTTAGCCTGCCTGATTCTAAAGCAGGTCAGCCTGCCTGCTGGCCGTTCTTGCGCCGCCGCACCATGGCGATGAAGAGAAGCTCGAGGCCGAGTACGGTCACGCCGGCACGGGCCATCGGGCCCATCGGCGAGGGTTTGGCCAAGGGCTCGACATAGACCTGATACCAGGCCGATAAGCCGCGTCTGTTGCCGCGCTCACGATTGAAGCCATCCCACACCGAGAAAGCCAGGGGGACGAATTGATCTTCGTCGAAGCTCAGCCCGC
>JBCCGX010000180.1:0-11920 GCA_039029035.1 Acidobacteriota bacterium
AGCCATCAGACGATGCTCGCTCCTTCGAACGTCCAGATGCTTGCCGATCAACTTCGGACCTTGCTTTCTTGACCCCCGCCAGGGGTCGTGTTTCCGTCTGTCCCACCGGGGCGAAGAGGAATGCGGGGGAACGTGTCGTTCCTTCCGTGCCTCGTTTCCGGGAACTCGGTTTTCAGAATCGAACACGGGATCCGGGCCTTCGCCCTCAGGCGTGATCCGACATGACTTGGAAGCGCTTATCTTTCGGGCCCTGGCGCTTCTTCACACGAGTCACGACCCTGAGCGTGAGCTTGGCACTGGCCTTGCTCAATGGACGGCCAAGGAGGCTTGCCATCATGCATGACACCCAACCCGACAATCCTAGGAACGAGCAACCGAGGCGATCGAAGGCACTGATCTTCGCTGTCGCGGGCCTGACCATGCTGCTCATGTTGGTCGCCCTGAATCTCAGCCTGGACTTCGCCCCTCCGCACGACGAAGTCGAGCGCGGTGCAGTATGGACCGATCAGGTCCAACGCGGCCCCTTCGTGCATTCGGTTCGTGCGGCGGGAGCGTTGGAGCCCACAGCCTTGCCAGAGACGCCCGTGGCGGAAGAGTTGTTAGCCGGTCAACTTCAGGCGGTGCTGCGCGTCCACACAACGCAAATCGATAACGTCCGAGTCGGCCAGAGCGCAAGTATCGATACCCGCCGAGGGATGTTGCCCGGCCAAGTGACCCACATCGGTACGGCCACCGAGCACGGCGAGGTGCCGGTCGTGGTCCACCTCCAGGTCGACCAGCTGCCCGAAGGGGTCGGCCCAGGACTGGCCGTCGACGGCACGATCGAGATCGAGAAGATCAACGAGACGCTGTTCGTGGGGCGACCAGCCTATGCCCGAGCGTTTAGCACCGTAAAGCTATTCAAGGTGGCGGCCGATGGGACCGCCACCCAGGTGCCTGTCGAGCTGGGACGGGCTTCGGTCTCCAGGATCGAGGTCCTCGCAGGACTCGAAGCCGGCGATCAGGTCATCCTCTCCGACGCCAGTCAGTGGCACGATTTGGAACAAATCTACTTACGATAGGCCGAACACCTACTCGTCTTCTCGAGACTCTGCCTCCGGCGGCTGGCCGCCTTCGACTAGATACCATGGCGGCTCGCCATAGTCGGGCGCCGGTAAGCCGAAGAGCTTCCGAAACGCGTCGAGCGCGGCACCGTGATAGATCGACGCGTGGGTCTCGGTTTGCCTCCGGTCGACGTAGTACCAGATCAGACCCGCTGGCGTTTCTTTCTCGATCGCCGCGACGACCAGGTCGAGCCCGGCCTGCATCGTGCCACCTTCGTCAGCCATCGTCAGGTAGAGCCGTCGCGCTGTGTCATCATGGTTGGCGAGCAGATCACCCGCTGACTTGGCGAGGGCTTGATCGTCCCACCACAGGCTGGGGCTGACCGAGACGTAGTCGGTGAACGTCTCCGGGTGGCGCAAGAACATCTCGAGCACGAAAAGCCCGGCCAGGGACTCGCCCATCAGAACGCGGCGCTCCCCCGTCCGATAACGCGATTCGATCAACGGGATCACCTCCGACCGAACGAGCTCCATCATCTTGGCTGATTGACCGGCGGTCGGCGGATCGCGCACATAGCGCGGATCGAGGGGCTGCTGGGTCAGCTCCATGATGCGGTTCTTGGTCTGGATACCGACGACGATCAGCGCCTCGTAGTTACGGTTGATCGTCGCCAGCTGGGCGAGGCCGCTGATGTGATGGAAGTCCTGGTCGAGGGCCCCGTCCATCAGATAGAGCACCGGATAGCGCTGCTCGCCCTCGGCATAGCTGGGTGGTAGCCAGACATTGATCTCGCGCGTGTCGCCGAGAGCTTGCGACTCGAGGTGCAGCGTTGTGCCGAGGGTGATCGGCGTTTGGCGGATGGTTCCGGCCCGCGTCTTCGACTCACGCAGCGCCGTGGCCGCCTCCTGAGCGGTTACGAGGCTGGCCCAGGCGCCCCACAGGCAGACCACTGAGCCACCGGCCAAGTTGCGCAATTTCATCTCGGATCTCCACGACTGCGTCGGCGAGTTTTTCGTCCGAAGCCAGACGCCGCATCCTACTCTGCCGATCCGGGCGATTCGAGTAGGCGACCCGAACAGTGCCGCCAGGTCGCCCAGCCGAAGCCGATTCCACCGCGCCTCCTCCCGAGTTGCTTGCTGTTGGACCCAGCGCATGAGGCGCTCCGCCGTCTGTCCGCCGGCCGTGAGCTCGAGCCCCATCCAACGACCTCTCTGCACTGGCAGACTGGGCAGCGGTTCCAACGTGTAACGCCGTGCGATCGCGGGTGACTGTCAGAAGTGCCGGAGCTCCCGGCACGGCAGACCGGCAGGAACGACTCAACCCGGAGGACCTTTCATCATGCACGACGCTCAGATCGAGCCCCGCTCCGCCCTTCGACGAATCCCGTGGTGCCTCATCGCCCTCGCCTCGCTCGCCGGCGCGACAGCCGCCCAGACCTTTCCCGATCCCCCCGACGGCAGCTACGAATTCACTTCGGCCCAAAGTGGCCCATGGCACGATCCCTCCACCTGGGGGGCCGGCTTCTTGTCCCAGTCACCGATCCCGGACGACGGCGACGACGTCCTCATCCAGGACGGCCACGTGGTCAACATCGAGCGCCAGGAGAGCGCCAGGCATCGATTCATCCGGGTCGAGGGCACGTTGAATCTCTTCGGCCATGTCGACACCGGACTCATCGTCGAGACCCTCTACGTCTTCGGCGACGGCCCCGGTGGAGCCAACGAAGGGACTCTTACCGTTGGTGGCAACGGCGGCATTGCCGGCGGCGGGCAGGGGTATCTGCCTGGCCTCGAGACCGAGATCGTGTTCATCTCGAGCGGTGCCATCGACCTCAACTGGGATCCGAAGCAGGCGAGCCGCGGATTGGTTTCCGACGGCATCATCGGCCTCTTCGGCCATCCCAAGACCCACATGATCCCCGCCCCCCAAGACCTCCCGGCGGGGTCGAGCTCGTTCTATCTCAAGCCGCCCTGGGGTGCGTGGGACGTGGGTGACGAGTTGGTCATCGCCGGCACCTACTTCCAGCGGGTGGAAGACCCGGCGGTCACCTCGTCGCAGGACGAGCGTGTCACCATCACGTCGAAGGCCGGCGATCTGTTCGGCTTCTCGCCGCCGCTGGCCTTCGATCACCTCTCGGTCGGCGACCGGCCCTTCCACATCGCCAACCTGACGCGCCACATTACTCTAAGGTCCGAAGTGGCGAGTCCGGTGCGCGACCGTGGCCACGTCATGCTGCGCAACGGCGACGTCACCATCGAGGCTACGGCCTTCGTCGATCTCGGCCGCACCGACAAGCGCATCCCGCTCGACGACAAGGTGATCCACCTCATCGACAACAATGGCACGGTGATCGACTACGACATCACCACCCCGGCCCCTTCGCAGATCCAGAACCGCCGCGGCCGCTACTCGCTGCACTTCCACCTCAACGGTATCCAGCCGCAGCTCAGCGAGCCGCCGTCCAAGGTCTACGGTTCGGTGGTCGACGGCACGGTCGGCTGGGGCTTCGTCAACCACAGCAGCCACGTCGACTTCCAGCAGAACGTGGCCTATGACTTCGCCGGCGCCGGCTTCGTCACCGAGCTCGGCGACGAGCTCGGCAACTTCATCGACAACATCGCCATCCGCGGCACCGGCAACGGCGAGTACCGCCAGGATCGCCTGGTGTTCGAGAACCCGGAGCGCCCGCAACCGCTGTCCGACTTTGCCTTCTCGGGCGATGGCTTCTGGTTCCAGGGACCGGCGCTACGCGTGCGGGACAACATCGCCAACGGCTGCGACGGGGTCGGCATGACCTGGTTCACCACTGGCGCACCGGATGTGGCGCAGGAGTACACCTCCGGGCCCTACACCCACAACCGCTACAGCCATTTCCCGCGCTCCGCCCTGGTCGACGTCTACGGCCCGGTGATCGCCAACGCCCTTTTGCCGCGCTACTGGATCCACAGCGACACCGACGAGAAGCTGGTGCTCTCCGACCTGCCGATCCTCGAGCTCGGAAACTTCACCGCCTACGGCAACCTCGTCGGCTTCAAGCTGCGCTTCAACAACCACGACAATGTCGATTGGTACCGTGAGAACCCGTTCGATTACCACTTCGACATCGTGCCGGTCTGCGGCGGTAGCTCACGGCGGTGTGCCATCCGCGAGCGCCAGACCCTAGACCAGCTCACCCTGTGGAACAACGAGCAGGCCTTCCGCATGCGCTATGCCACCAACACCGACTGGCAGCGGGTCGACGCCATCAACCGCCTGGCCTACGACAGCCTGTTCCCGACCCACGGCCAAGACGGCGCTGAATTTCGCTTCCGCATCGAGAGCCAGACCTTCACCGACCTCGCCATCGACGGCTACCCGGTGGCCGGCTGGATCGAGTTCGACAACGACGACGCGCGCAACGAGGTGACGTTCTTCCCCGATCCTCCGGCGTACGACAACTATGCCAACCGCGACACCCAGATGGGTGGCAGCACACCGGGGTGCTTCCTACCGAGCTCGATCCTGGTGACGATGATCGGCTCCGATACCGCCAGCCTCACCTGGCAAGCCGGCGCCAACAACGCGCGCTATCTCTTGCGCTACCAGCCACGCAACACGCAACAGTGGGAGTTTCTCCGTACGACCAACACCTTCGCCACCCTCACCGGCCTGAGCCCGGGCACCCTCTACGACCTGCAGATCATCCCGGGCTGTTCAGACATGAATGGAGAGACCCGGGTGTCGGCGTTCTGGACGCCCAAGGTTGCGTTCACCACCAACTGATCAACGCCCCTCCGAGCGCAGCAGGAGGTACGGCCGCTCGCTGCTGACCAGGCTGCGCTCGGCAGCCTCCGGGCAGATCGTGCCGGGCTGCGATCTGAGTGGCGAAGAGATCCGGGTGTCAGCGCACTGGACGGTCAGGAAGTCCTTCACCACCAACAACTGATCAGCCACCCGACCAGCGCAGCATTTCGTAGGTGGGGCATGCCCCACCAGGAAGCAGAGGGTGGGGCAAGCCCCACCCTACTTCCCAGAAGCTTCGACGCCTCGATCGTCTCACCGGTTTCGAGCTAAGCTCGAGTGCCCTCGATCCTCTCCGGCTTGGTGTTGACGTTCGACGTCACCCCACCATCGACCTGGATGCCGACATAGCTGGCGTCCGCCGCGGTGGAGATGTGGACCGAGACCTGGTGGATACCGCCTTCGTCCTCACTCCAGGTGCCGAAACCCCCGAAGGTCACGGTATCGGCTTCGCCGGCCTGAGAGCACGAGCCTCGGGCATTGGTGAAGCTCACCCAACTGAGGGTGGTGAGCTCGAAGGTGCCCCCGCGGGAGTGATTGGTGTAGCGGAACGTCGCCGCCTGGTCCGTCGGCTGGCACGGGATCGCGTACTCGTAGGAGAACTCATCGCCGATCGAAGAGGTCAGCCGCTCGCCACCTTGCAGCACCCCTTCCACGCCCTCAACCTCGGTCATCGCCTGCAGGCGCAGGAAGGGATCGAGGGGCGAGGTTTGAACCACCTCCCAGGCCTGGCTGCCGTCCGGGGAGGGGAACTTGAAGCCCTTGGGAAAGGGTAGGGTGACCTCGCCGTTGTAGCGCAAGACGAAGCCGCCACCGACGCCGCGCTCGAAGCTCGCCGGCCCCAGATAGAGGAACGAGTCGCCCGGCGTGCAGGGCTCGGCCTGGATGAGGGCCATGAACAACTTCTGCACCACCCAGCTGCGGCGCAGGAGCTCACCCGTCACCTGGCCGGTGGCGAGATCGACCGCGCCGACGGTGAGGTTGTTGGCGTCGTTGGCGCAGGCCAGGCCGCTCTGTGGGTAGGTCGCGCGGGGAAACCGCAGCTCTTCGTCGAAGCCGACCAGACCGCGGCCGGTACCCGGAGGGTGGAGCGGCAGCGGCTGTGGCGCGTCATTCAACAGCCCGCCTGGCGGCAGGAAGCACAGGGCCATGGAGACGGAGTCGCCGAAGCGCTGCCCGAACTGGACGCGCAGGCGACCCATCAGGTGTGAGCGGCCGGTTCCTTCGCCACCGAGCTCGTCGATGTGCAGGCCGAAGACGTCACCAAAGCTGGTGTTGTGGACGAAGGGTGAGAGCTCGCAGACGGTGTTCTCGGGGATCTCGGGGCGGGTCTCCTCCGGCACCTCCCCCAGATCCTCCCGGGTGGTGAGATGGATGTGCGGGTGCAGCGTCAGGCCACGGGTGACGATCGACGCACACTCCATGTCCGGCGTACCGAAGGGCAGTGGGAAACGGATCGGCTCGCCGCCGGCCTCGAGCCCGGTGGGCTGGATCATGTCAGCGCCGAGGGTGAAGTCGAGCAGACCGTCGGGCCGCTGCTCGAAGCGGGCCCAGGTGGAGCCGCTGTTGGGAAAGCCGGGAAAAGTGAAAGGGGCCTTCGGCAGGCCCGGATTAGCGGCGAACAAGCTCTGGATGGCGGTGTTGAAGAAGAGTGTGTTGTAGTGCAGGTCGAAGACGATGCCGGTCTTCAGATCAAGCACGCCGGACGACACCAGCCCAGGCACGTCGCGCACTAGGTTGAGATGCGACGGCAGCTTGAACAGCTGCGGCGCGGCGAGCACGCCGTCTTCGCCGGTGAGGCCGCCGGGATGGGTGATCTCGAAGCGGCTGCGGCCCTCGCTGTCGGGCTCGGAGAACTTCAGGTGCACTTTGCCGTGTAGGCGGCTGTCGGTCATTGCCAGGCCGCCGAAGAGGGTGTTGCCGCTCGCCCCAAAGTAGACCCCGAAGCCGTTCGGCAGTGTGAGGAATGGCTTGTCGTCGGGCGCGTCGACGGCCCGCAACGCATCGCCGAAGTAACTGCTGCGAGGGTTCAGATCGAGGGTTTGCTGCAAGCCTTCGGGGAGTTCGAGAGGCTTCTCCAGGTGGGGATCGGACAAGCCGCCGGCATGCACTCCCACCGCCGGCTGGCAACCCGCTTTGGCTTTGAAGCCGCCGGGGTCGAACGGTGTGCCCGGATAGGTGGTCTGGATCGGCGAGATCTGGATCGTCGCAGGATCGATCGGCGGCGGGGTGGGCAGATCCCGCGGGCTCCGAGGCGTGAGGAATTCCTTTGTGAAGGGTCCGCCGGGCGCGCGGCGCGAGAGCAGGTTGGCATCATCCGCCGCCACCGCTGCGACATCCACCAGCGGACAGTCGACGCCAGCTTCGCGCAGGCAATCGATCAGGTCATTGGCGATGAGGGCGTGGCCTGTCCGGCCGGGGTAGATGCCGTTCAGCAGATAGAAGCGGCCGAGATACTCAGCCGAGAGCTCGTGATCGCCCACCGTGGCCCCCTGCTGGGCGAAGCCCTGGAAGAAACCGTGCAGATCGTAGACCAAGGCACCGTGCGCCTCGGCCATGGAACGGATCGAACCGTTGAGCGCCGCGACGCGCTGGGAGATCTCGGCCGCCACCGAGGCCGGCAGCACCGAGCCTGCCGGCAGTTGGCCGGTGATGGCACGACCCGTCAGCTGGTAGCCGATCTCCAACAAGCCCGGCAGGGCGATCCGATCATCGCTGGCCAGACCGAAGTGCTCTTCGAGGAAGGAGGCTTCGGTGCAGGCGATGCCCGCCGCCACGTCGAGGGTCGAGAAGAAGGCCGTGTCGAGGGGATCGGGCACGGTCGTGACCACGATTCGAGTGTCGCCCAGAGCGTGCAACAACTCGCGGTAGCGCTCACCAAAGGCCGCCGCTTCGGGCAACTGAGAGCTCATGCCGGCGATCGCTGCTGCCAGCACCTCGTGAAAGCCGAGCTCGATCAAAACCAGACTGGGCTGCCTGGCGCAGGCGTACTCCACCTGGGTGGGAGCGCCTTCGCCCGAGCGCAGCAGCGCCGGCAGGCCGAGAATGAAGTTGGCCAGGGTTTGGCTGGCATCGTCGCGCTCGACCAGGGGCGGCCGAGGCCGCCGACACAACGCGTCCTCGAGGGTGAAGCCAGGCACCGAAAGGTTGGACAGATCCGCCGCGGCCGGCGGAAAATCACGCCGCACTGTGGTCTGTAGCAGATCGGGCACGAGCAGAGGCAGCTCGCGCTGGCCGATCACGCCACCGAGCCCCGGCGGCTCGATCAGCGGCTGGCGAAAGTCGACACCGAGCTGCCCGGCGAGTTGCGCCGGAAAGCTCCACGGTTGGACGTCCGCGCTCAAACCGAAATGGCTGACGCCGGCGGCTAAGGCTTCGCCGATCACGACAAACCGGCTGGCGTCAATCGGACTTGAAGGACGGTTCTTGGTGCGCATTGGCATCCCTCCAGAGTCGCCCCTCCAACATCCCATCACGCTGCGCTGACGGCGTCAACCGTCTCCACGCCGGCCTGGCACTGCACACGACACGGCCCGGTAGGGTCTGCGAAGCGCTGCCTGGCTTCCTTGGGCGTTGCTCGCGCACCGGCACGAGCCTTGATACGAAAAACCGAGCGATTGCGCGTACCAACAAGATGCATTGCGTGCGGTGTCGCCCTGCGCACTGAACGTGAGCGGCGGTGTTTCCCGTGCTACTCTCAGGACCATCCTCAGTCGACTCTGTCTCCGGCAAGCGGAAGGCTCCAAAGCCGCCCGACTGCGGAGCTGTTGGTGGATGGAATCCGGAGATCGTGGGAAGCTCGAGTCCAGCGGACATCACAGACTTGCTCCTCGCCTGGAGCGGCGGCGACGGCGACGCCCTCGCGCCGCTCATGGAGGCGGTCCACCAGCGGCTCCTGCGCATCGCCGCCAGCCACCTCAAGACCGAGCGCGACGACCACACCCTGGATGCCGCCGCTCTGGTCAACGAGGCCTTCCTGCGCCTGATCCGCCAGGAGCGGGTCGATTGGCGGGGTCGGGTCCACTTCTTCTCGGTCTCCGCCAAGCTGATGCGCCGCGTGCTGCTCGATCACGCGCGGCGCCACGAGTCGCTCAAGCGCGGCCGCGATGCCTTGAAGGTTCCTATCGAGGACTTAGCCTCGGTCAGCATCTCCCGGCACCCGGATCTGATCGCGCTCGACGACGCCCTGCAGGAGCTCGAAGCCCGGGACAGTGAGCTCGCCGACCTCGTCGTCATGCGCTACTTCGGCGGTATGAAAAAAGAGGAAGTGGCCCAGGTGATGGGCATCTCGACCGCCACCGTGGCGCGCCGCTGGCGCACCGCACGCGCCTGGCTGTACGAGTACCTGCAGGACTCGGCACGATGACCTCCGAGCGCTGGCATCGGGTCAACCAGCTTTTCGAGCAGGCGGTCGACCTGCCGCTGGCCGAGAAGGCAGCCTTGCTCGACCAGGCCTGCGCTGGCGACGAGGCCCTACGCGCCGCCGTCGAGCGCCGGCTGCGCGCCGATGCCGAGGCCGGCAGCTTCCTCGAAGAGCCTTTGGCAGCCTCCCCGGCAGCGACCGAGCCCGACGCCGAGCCGGAGGCGCCAGCGCCGGAACGGCTCGGCCCCTATCGGATCCTGCGCCAGATCGGCCGCGGCGGCATGGGCACGGTTTACGCCGCCGAGCGCGACGACGACGCCTTCCATCGGCTGGTCGCCATCAAAGTCATCACTGCGAGCTCCCCCGACCCGGAGATCCCGCGCCGGCTGCGCGCCGAGCGCCGAATCCTCGCTCTGCTCGAGCACCCCAACATCGCCCGCATCTACGACGGCGGCGCCACCGACGATGGCGCCCCTTACCTGGTGATGGAGCATGTCGACGGCGAGTCCATCGATCGCTACGTCCGGCGTCACGACCTGTCCCTCGCTCAGCGTGTCACCCTCTTGCGCAAGGTTTGCGCCGCCGTGCAATACGCCCATCGCAACCTGGTCGTGCACCGCGACCTCAAACCGTCGAACATCCTCGTCACCCCAGACGGCGAGCCCAAGCTGCTCGACTTCGGCATCGCCAAGGTCCTGGATCCCCAGGTGCTGCCGCGCACGTCGGTCGAAACCACCGCGCCCTGGCGCCGTCTCCTCACCCTGGACTATGCCAGCCCCGAGCAGATCCGCGGCGAGCCGATCTCCACCGCCAGCGACATCTACTCCCTCGGTGTGCTGCTCTTCCTGCTCCTCACCGGCTCCCTACCACGCGCCTTCTCCGGCCTCTCTCCGTGGCAGGTGGAGCAGCGCCTGACCACCACCGAGCCGCCGCGGCCGAGCGCCACGGTGGTCGAGTCAACGGTCGACGACGAGGTGCCGACCGGCGATCCGCCGCGCCTCGCCAAGCGCTTGCGCGGGGATCTCGACGCGATCACCCTCAAGGCTCTGCGCAGCGATCCCGAGGCGCGTTACGGCTCGGCCGAGCAACTGGCGGCCGACCTGGACCTCTACCTCGGCGGCTTTCCGGTCGGCGCGCGCCGCGGCACCTGGCGCTACCGCGCCGGCAAGCTCTTTCGCCGCCACCGGCTGGCCGTCACCGCCAGCGCCGTCGCCTTGCTCCTCGGCCTGACACTGCTCATCGCCCTGGCCTTCTCGCGCAGCAACCTGACCCGCAGCCAGACCCTCTTGCAGGAAGAGCAGACCAAGCTCCAGGAGATGCTGGGGTTCTTCCTCCGCATGTTCGAAGACGCCGGCCCCTACGCCGCCGAAGGGATCGAGCTCAGCCTGCGCCAGGCGGTGGACCGCCAGGCCCAGAGCCTCGAAGGCCAGCTGGACCGACAGCCGCGGGTGCGAGCGGCAGTGCTCTCCACCCTCGGCTGGGTCTATCTCGATCTCGGAGCGGCGGACCGCGCCCTCGACCTGCACCAACAAGCTCTCGAGCTGCGCCGCGCGAGCTTCGGTGACCAGACCCTGGAAGTCGCCGAAAGCCTCGACGGCGTCGCCGCCGCTCTGCGCGACCAATGGCAGCTGGACGAGGCCACCGCAACCGGCGACACCGCCCTCGGGCTCTATCGCCAGCATGCGGCCGACGACCCACGCCTGCTGCTGCGCGGCCTCAACAATCGGGTGAAGCTCCACTGCCTGCGCCAGGAATGGCAGGCCGCCGATCCGCTCTCGGCCGAAGCCCTGAGCCTAAGCAAAGCACACCTCGAGAGCCAAGAGCTCGAGGTGTCCCGCGCCGTCGCGCAGCGTGCCCTCGTCCTCGGCCACCTCGGCGACACCGAGGGTGCGATCGCCTTGTATAGCCAAACCTTGGCCCTGTACGAGGAGCGCTACGGCGAGACCCACCCAGCCCTGGCGCCGGTCTACAACAACCTGGGGCGTCTCGCTGCTCAGGCGGATCAGTCCGACCAGGCGGTGGCCTACTGGCACCAGGCGGATGCGCAATACGCCGCCTCCTTCGGCGACGACTTCTATGACCGGATCATCCCCCTGACCAACCTGGGGCGTCATCTGCACCAGCTCGGCGAGCTCGAAGGCGCCGAAGAGGCTCTGCGCAGCGCCCTTGACGTCGCCGTGCGCTCCCCCGCCCTCGGCCCCGAGCACGAGATCGGCTATTACGGCCGACCGGCCATCGCCCTCGGCCGGCTGCTCGCCGAAGGCGGCCGCTGCCCCGAGGCGATGGCGCTCCTGGGCGCCAAGGTCGAAGCCTGGGCCCAACGGTCGAAAGGCTCGATCGTCCAAGACGGCAAGGCGATCCTCGAGGGTTGCAACGCACCGGTAACGACCCCATCGCCCCAGGGATGAGCGCCCCTGATACGAAAACGCTGCGGACTGCGCGTACTAAGCAGTCACTCATCAGTCGAGGGCTGGGATCGATCCGCCAACCGGGCGGCTCGATGCGGCCAGCGCCCATTTGAGCACCTATCGCTAGGCGATGATGCAACGTGCTTCGATCTGGCTCGGTAACCCCACGTTTTAGAAAGGAGACAATGATGCAACCCTCGATCAAAACACTCGGCGCGATCTTTTTACTTCTCGCTCTGGTGCTCTGCGTCGAGTCGACCGCCAGCGGCACGCAGCGCTGGCAGTACTACGGAGGACCGGAAGTCTGCGTGTCCTATGGCCTCCC
>JBCCGX010000181.1:0-11904 GCA_039029035.1 Acidobacteriota bacterium
CGACGGTCAGCACGAAAGCCGCCTCGCTGATCGCCTCTTCGAGATGGGGCTTGCCGGTGAACAGCTCCAGCTGGCCCGCCTCGACCTCGTTCGGCGGCTCCAGCACCAGCCGCGCCTTGCCCTGAAACACCATCTCGACGCTGCGTTCACCGATCGGCGTGGCGGGAAAGAAGACCCCTTCTTCGATCTCGAAGACCGCCATGCCGGTATCGAAATTCAGCTTGCGGACCTCCACCGCTCGCTCCGGTTGCAGCTCGGTTGCGGCGATCTTCGCCCACAGAGCCTCGGGCCCTTCGGACCGGTTCGCCACCGGTTCGGCAGCCACCGGTTCGGCCGCGACCGGCCCGATCAAGACCAGACTCAACAGACCCCAAAAAGTCCGCGCGAGCTGAGGACACCCAAGAAACTGCCGGTCCATCTCAATCTCCTATCGACCCTGGATCGCACCTTCACGGTTCCCTCCACGAACTCAGAGTACTCAGTGTATTCGACTCAAACGTCGCTAAGCTCTGGGAACACCTCGGGAAGCTCTGTAGTAAAGGGCGAAAATCGCCGGCGCTTCCGCTCATCGGATCCCGGGTCGCGGACGCCCCTCTACGAGGGCAGAACCCACGAGGCTGATCCCTACCGCGAGCTCGTCGCCTGTGCCGCAGCTTGGGCGTCCTCGCAGCGCAAACGGACCCGTCGCCGCTCGGCACGGGATTCAGCCAGGGCAAGCTCTTGCAGCTGGGGGAAGAGGTCCGGCGCGATCCAGCGCCGGTGGACCTCGGCGCTGCGCTGCAAGACCACTTGGCCGGCCGCCGATCGACGGACCGATTGCTCGAAGACGCCGATGGTGTTCTCCACCCGCTGCTGCTGCTCTTTCGGCGGGCACCACCCCTCGGGCAGGGTGACGGTCCAGCGGACGTCGGTGCGACAGGGCGGTAGGACGATCGGCACCTTCCGCTCGGCGAGGAGGCTGGGCTCGACGGTCGAGCGTAGGCCGGGGACCTGGAAGGAGCGCCGGTCGGCCTGTCCGCGCACCAGGGCTGGGTAGGTGAGATCGGCCGCCAGCTCGACATTGGGCACGCCGTCCTCTTCGGTGCTCCAGCCGACGCTCTCGAAGCGTGCGCCGGGCAGCAATTGGGCGAAGACCGCCAGGGCATCTTCCGCCGTGCGGGCTTGCGGCGCGTTCTCGTCCTGGCTCAACCAGGGGGTCGCGTAACGGCCGCTAAGGCGCACGATGGCGCGACCGGTCGCGTCGCCCGCCGGCGTGACGGTCACGGCCACGTCGACCGCACGCCGCTCCGCTTGCGGCTGCGTGGCGGTGCGCAGAAAAACCCCACTGCCATCGCGCACCACCAGCACGTGCTGGTCCTGGTCGGCCGGCTGCAGCCAGCTGGCCGACCCGCGGGTCTGGGTGGGGTCGACGAAGAGATAGCCCTCAGCCACCGGCTCGTCGCCTGAGTGCTCGACCGCGTCGGCCGGCACAGCGACAATCAGGTGGTTGAAGATGTGGGAGGGAAACTCGGGGTCGGTGCGCAGGGTGCGGCCGGAATTGATCAGCACCGGATAGGCCTCGATCCCGGCTTCGGCCAGCAAGTCGATGAGCAGCAGGGATTTGTCTTTGCAATCACCCCACTTGCGACTCAGGACGTCCTCGGGCGAGCTCGGCCGGAAACCGCCAATGCCGATCTCGACCGCGACGTAGCGCACCTTCTTACGCAGGAAAGTCAGCAGCGCCTCCAGCCGCTGGCGCGGGGTGTCCTGGCCAGCGATCAGCTCGCGGGCCAGGGTCCTCACCGGCGCTGCGCCACGCGGTACGGTTCGCAGCAGCTCGGAATACCAGCGACCGACTCCCTCCCAGCTCGGATCGTCGCTCCAGGCATAGCGCAGAATCGGCCCCAAGGCGGTGTGATCCGGCGCCAGGGCAGGCGCCGCATAGGGGGCCACATCGCGCCCCCGAACCGTCACTCCGCCGGCGCTTTCGGTGATTTCGAAGCCGTCGGTCGAGCCGTCGATGCGCCAACGCCAGGACGCACCGCCACCACGGACGATGATCTCGAGTTGCTCGATCGACTCGGTGGAGCGCAGAAAGATCCGGTCGGCGGGATAGTAGGGCTCGATGCGGACGGCATAGTCGAGCACCAGCACCCATCCGACCTGCACCCCTGGAAACTGCACCAGGCGATAGAAGGCCGAGCCGTGCAGCACGCTCTCGCCGGAATACTCCAGAGTGTCCTGGTCCTTGCGCCGAACCTTCACCCGCTCACCATCGGGACGTAGGGCGTAGGCTTCGAGGTGCTCCAGCGTCCGATGGTCATCGAGGTAGATGGGAAAGTCGCCCCAGGCTTGTGGATCGCTGACGGAGTCCATACGGACCTTGAGCCGGGTATACTCACGCACCGTCCCGTCCGGTCGGATATCCACCGTCACCCGCCGCTCGAGCTCGGTGGCGGCTTCGAGCGGCGCGACGATCAGGATAGCCAGGCTAGCGGCGAACCAGAACCAGGCTCTGGGCATCGTGCCCCTCCGCTTCGCCGTAGAGCTCGCGAATCGCCACATAATGCTGCCGCCCGGTGAATTCGGCCTGGACGATATCCAGGCGGCGGGTGTAGGTCAGCTGGCGGCTGGCCTGGTCGAGATCGACGTTCACCGACAGGCTGCCGGCCGGCCCCTGGTAGTCGGCCGGCAGCGGCAAGATATCGTCTTCCCAGGTGTCCGGCCAGCTGACGGTGAGCTGCACCTCGTCGCGGTCGCCGAAGGCCATCTGCACCGGCGTCAGGCGATGGTTCGACGGCAGGGTGAAGAGCTGGTCAACCGGCCCGAGGGGCAAGCTCGGAACCAGGCTGGCCTCGTCGCCGAGCACATTCTCCGGCCGTTGCTCGAGGGTCCAAGTCACTTCGATCCGGCGAGCGTCGACCGCCTCGACGACTTCGATACCCCCCACATCGTAGCCTTTGAAATCATCACTCAGGCTGGCCTGCCAGGCTTCGCGCGTCGCTTCGGCATCGTCCTTCCAGCGCAGGTAGCGCCAGGCATGGTGACCGGTTAGGCGCATCGAGCCGGCGCCGGTGAGGCGGCCCTCTTCATCGAGCTTCAGATCGATCTCGGCTGTGCGGGTGCTTTGCTCATGGGGCGTGACCGGCAGGGTGATGACTTCCGGTTTCTTGGCGTGCAGCACGGCCGGCGTGCCCTCGTAATACGGCGAGAGGTGGCCGAAGCCGAGGCGGCGGTCGCTGGGATCCAGGTAAACCGGCGCACCATCGATCTCGACTTGCACCAGAGCCCGCTCGAACCACCAGGGGTTGGCCACGCTGGTGTCGATCCGACCGTTGCGCCGGTCGGCGGCCCACACCAGCAGGCTCTTGATCTTGATCCCTTCGAGCATCGTTTGCAGCAGCAGCGCCTTGTCGATGCCGTAGCCTTTGCCCGCCACGAGCACATCATCAGCGCCGCGTCCTTCACCGCCGACCCAGATGCCGGACGCCGGACGGGTGGCGATCTCGTCACGCACAAAGGTGTGGATGGCGCCGATCCGCTGGCGCAGATCCTCGCCCTTGGCGGCCAGCTCGATCGCCTTCTTCTTGGCTTTGCGCCCTTCTTTGCGAAAGCGCCTGTAGCCGTCGTCGCCCTCGTCGTACCACTCACAGGTGCTCTTCCAGGAATCGAACACGGCAAGGCGGGTTCCGCTCACCGCCACTTCCTTCGGCACCATCATGAAGCGACTGGAAAGATCCTCGAACGGAAAGGAATGGGGCTCGTCCGGGATCGCCCCCAGATTCTCCATCCAGACCCGGAGCTCCACCCCTTTGGGCGTGTTACGGGTCTCCATCTGCATCTCACCGCCGCCGGTGGTCCACGAGCGCGGATCGAGGGCCATGTTCTTCGGCTTGATGTAAGTGATCTCGGACAGCACGGTCGGAATCATGTCCTGGAAGTACCACGGCTCGAGGTAGGAGAAGCTGTCCCAACGCATCTTGTAACGGTAGTCGATGATGCTGCCGACCTCGAGCGCCGGGAAAGCGGCCTTGGTGACGTAGCGCTTGCGCGTCCGCGACCTCTCTTCACGAAAGATCGCCTCCTCGGTCAGCGGCACCTCCCGGCCATCGGGCAGCGTCGTGCGACCGGCGAATTCCTTGAGGCGCACGAAGCCCGTGTGGGCGACGGCGACTTCGCCGTAACGCTTGCCCTCTTCGCTGAGGATCTTCAGCCGCATGTGGACTTCCAGCGACGACGACACCTCCTGCGGATACTTCATCAGCCTGAGCTCGGCTTTCTTGAACAACACCACCGCCGGCGCGTCGGGCTGCCAGGGGACCGAGGTCAACCCGCGCTCCTCGGCGGTGATCGGCGGAAAATCGGCCGCCGAAGCCGGCACAGCCAAAGTGAAAGCGCTGCCAGCCAGCGCAATGAACAAGCAGGATCTGAATAGCCAAACCTTTCGGGACATAACTCCTCCAAATCATGAGATCGATCCCGAGACCGGCGATCGCCGGCTCGGAGCTTCGAATCTCTGTACGCGCGACAAGGGTCGCCTCATTCATAATTGCGCAAACCGCGCCAAAAACTGATCATCTCGGCCCCGCCACACCATCTTGGCGGGGGTCCGAAGCGGCCGGATCACGGGTTGGCAAAGGCTTCCGTGTCTCGGGCCGGCTCGCGGTAGACCTTCACCGCCCCGCTCACCGTGTCGGTGACCTCGAGCCAAACCTCGAGATGGGTCATGCCGGACCAGTAGACCCACCAGTGGTCGTTGAAAGCCGTGCCATCGAGAATCTTCAAAGTGATCTCGATGTTGGCCCCTTCGAAGAACCAGAACACGCCGGTATCGCGGGTCAACGGTACGGCGATCCCTTCACCCTCCACGCCGCTAACCGGATCCCGCCAGTGGGCCCGAGCCTGGAAACGGCAACTCTGTAGGCGGAGGAGGTTACCGCCCGCCAACGGCGCCGCCGACTCAGCCAGGCCACAGCGGCCGGAGACCTCGGCGGCGATACGGATGTACTCGCGCAGTACGTCTTCCGGTAGCTCACGGAGACCCGTGCCACCGCCAGCGTCTTGCCAGACAAACGCACCCAAGGCCACGGCACCGATCTCTTCCGCCACCGCGCGGTACTGCCCGGCCCGTTCGATCAGGGTGGTGACATCGAAGCCGGCGGCGCCGTGCCGGTCCTCGCGCCACCAGGCGTCGGCAACGATCACCCAATCGCGACCAGCGAGCTTGTCGAGCAGCAGGTGGAGGTAGTGCTGGTACTCGGGGTCGACGTTGGGATCTTGCGGCACGGCGTAGGCGTGATAGCCGACCAGGTCGAGGAAATCTGCCGGCAGATCGTCCGGCGCCGCTTCGATATCGTGCCGGTTGAAAGAGGACATGGTCGGGATCAACGGGAACACTGCTTTGACCGCCCGATCGGCTGCCAACAGATCGGCCACTGGAATGCGGTTGTGGAATGGCTCGTCCACCAGGTAGAACGCCCAGACTGTGCTGGCACCCAGGACCGACCGATTCTGCGCCACGAAATCCGTCCACCGTGCCTCGTAGTCCGGCCGCAACGACCAGGGAGGTATGGCGACGGCCTGGGTCTCGTCGCGGACGAAGAAGAGGTCGTGCAACCCGATCAGAGGCTTCATGCCGTAGGCCCGAGCGAGGTTGATGTGCTCGACCAACTCAGGATCGGCCCAATGGACGTCGATCAAACTGGAGAACGGCGCCAGCTCGCGGATAGTCTCAGGGTCGACATCGACCAAAGCGATACCGAAATCGCCCAGCCGCAACGGAGTCGCCTGCTGACTTTCGCCAGTGAGGCTCTCGGGACCCATAGATGCTCTCTCGAGAGATGTACGGAGGCCGAAGGCGCCGGGTGCCGCACCTGCAGCGACGGCGAGAAAAAACGTCGGAATCAACAGCATGGGAATGCGATACGAGCTCATGTTCATGGGGATCTCCAATGATGAAAATGCCGCAACAGCATTGACACTCTAACGCAAAACCGCGGGGCCACATCGCCCCCTGGCATGAAGAAAGGCGGCAATCGGCCCGAAAGCGGCTCAGATCGAGCCCAGCGGAGCGCCAGGAAACGCACTAACATCGCGCTACGGAGCACACACACACTGCCCTGAGGATCGAAGGATGATCTCCCTAGCAATACGCCATCGGCCAAGACCTCTCACCGCCAGCCTCATCGGCGCGACGCTCTCTTGCCTGGCCTGCACGGCCGAGCCCCAGGTCGCGACAACGCCAGCCGACGCCGCTAGCAGCTTCGCTGTCGAGGAGACGACGATCGCCGCTATTCACCAGGCGATGACCGAGGGTCACTTGACGGCCCGTCAGCTGGTCGAGGCTTACCTGGCCCGCATCGCCGCCTACGACCAGCAGGGTCCTTCGTTGAACGCCCTGGTGACGATCAATCCGCGCGCCCTCGAGCGCGCCGACGAGCTCGACGTGGCCTTCCGCCAAGGCGGCCTCACCGGCCCCTTGCACGGTATCCCGGTGATCGTCAAAGACAACTACGACACGGCTGATCTGCCGACCACCGCCGGCTCCCTCTCCCTGCTCGAGTCGCTGCCGCCCGACGATGCCTTCCAGGTGCGAAAAATCCGCCAGGCCGGCGCCATCGTGCTCGCCAAGTCGAATATGGCGGAGTTCGCCTTTTCACCCTACGAGACCGTCGGCTCGGCGCTGCCTGGTTACACTCGCAACCCCTACGACACGCGGCGCGTCACCGCCGGATCGAGCGGTGGGACGGCGGCGGCGGTCGCCGCCAATCTCGGCGTGGTCGGCCTGGGAACCGACACCGGCAACTCGATCCGTGGCCCGTCGTCGCACAATCTCCTGGTTGGCATCCGCTCGACCATGGGCCTGACCAGCCGCGACGGGATCGTGCCCCTCTACCTCGACCACGACATTGGCGGTCCGATGACCCGCAGCGTCGCCGATGCCGTGGCAATCTTCGAGGTCATCGCCGGCTACGATCCGGCCGATGCAGTGACCGAGGCCAGTCGCGACCGGCCACAGGTAGCTTACAGCGAGCACTTGAAGGCGGACGGTTTGCAGGGTGCCCGCCTCGGGGTCGTTCGCCAGCTGGCCGACGTTGACACCGGCGACGCAGCGATCAAACAACGGTTCGAGACGACGCTGGACGATCTGCGGACCCAGGGGGCGACCCTCTTCGATGTGCACATCGAAGAGCTCGATTCGATCCCGCGCAACCAGCGCTGGTGCCCGCGCTTCCAATACGACCTCGACCAATACCTCACCAGCCTGGGCCCTGACGCACCGGTGAAGAGCCTGGTGGAGGTCATCGAGTCGGGCAAGTTCCACCCCTCGATCCACCGCAGCCTGGAGTACTTTCGCGGCCTGCCCGAAGCGCCAGAGGAGAGCGAGGCCTGCCAGGTCGCTTGGGCCAACGGCAAGAAGCTGGCCGCTGGGGTCCGCCGCATTCTCGGCGAGTCCCAGCTCGACGCCCTGGTCTACCCCACATGGAGCAACCCGCCACGGTTGATTGGCGACCTCACCACGCCGGCCGGCGACAACAGCCAGGATCTCTCACCGCACACCGGCTTCCCGGCCATCACGGTGCCGATGGGCTTCGTCCACGGCACTCTGCCGGCTGGCGTGACCTTCTTGGGCGACGCCTGGTCCGAGGCGCGCCTGATCGAGCTCGCTTACGCCTATGAACAGGCGACCCGACACCGGGCCCCACCGGTCTCTTGCCCACCGCTGGATTGAGGGAAGAGGCCAGCTCTGAAAGAGTAGGGACCGTGGTCCCCCTGAGTACCGAGACGAAGGCGTTGCTCTTTCTCGAGTTTCCGCCCGAGGAGAGGACCGTAGCCGAAGCCCTGCTGGCGACCGAGTGCGCCGAAAACCTGCCTGACGGCGACTCGGCCGGTCCACACGACCTCGAACGCATTCGACGGGCGGTCATCCAGCTGTCGAACGGTAGACTCGAGCAGCTGCGCCATTGGGTTACAGAAGCTCAGTCAGACCCCATGGCGGTCCTCTACACGGCCCAGACGGCCTACGTCACGCAGCAAGAGCTCGATAAGCCCCAAACCCCGGAGCACGTCCTCCTGCAACGCGTCGGTGTGGTCACCATCGTGGCCCTGATCCTTGGCATCGTGGCCCGAGTCAACTCCTTCTTTTGGGCTGCGGCCTTTGTTTTCTTTGCGGGTCTCTACAGCGTCAAAGGCTTGCCTCCCTGGAAGAAGCCGAGAGATTGAGCAGGCCGCACGTGTTTGATTCGATCTCTCCTCTCACTCGCTCCTCAGGCTACTCACCGGATCGACCACTGCCGCTCTGCGAGCCGGTGCCAAACAGGCCAAAACGACGACCACTAGAAGGAGCGTCGTGACGCCGACGAAAGTTAACGGATCATGCGGCGCGACATCGTAGAGGAAAGCATCGAGGCCGGAGGTCAAGGCGGCCGCGGCCATCAGGCCGACGACGCTGCCGGCGACGGCGAGGCGTAGCCCCTCTTGCAGCACCAGGCGCATGACGTCGACCCGGCGAGCGCCGAGGGCGAGGCGCACGCCGATCTCACCGGTGCGCTGGGCGACCAGGAAGGAGATCACGCCGTAGGTGCCGACGGCGCCCAGGGCGAGGGCGATGCCGGCGGCGATGGCGAGCATCAGGGCGGTGAAGGCCATCCGCGACCGGGTCTGCCGCAATAGGGTGTCGAGCGAACGGACCTCGGCCAGGGCGAGCTCCGGATCGAGCGACCACACCTCGCGCCGCACGGATTGCATCAAAACGTCGGGATCGCCGCTGAAGCGTAAGACGATCGACTGGTTGCGCACCGACCACATGTCGGTGGGAGTGAGCCAAGGGTAGTAGATCGCCGGATGCTCCTCGTCGACCAGATCTCGCATCCGCACATCGCCAACGACGCCGATAACCTCCAGCCAGGGCGCGCCGTCGGCCGGCCGGCCGGGAAAGATGCGCTTGCCGATCGCGTTCTCACCCGGCCAGAAGGTTCTCGCCAGGGCCTGGCTGACCACGACCTTGCCGGTGCGGTTCTGGAAATCGGCCGGCTCGAAGGGCCGCCCGGCGAGCAGTGAAATGCCCAGGGTCGAGAAGTAGCCCGGGCTGACACTCTGGACGCCAAAGACTGTCGGCACCAGCTCGTCGGCGCCGCCACCGACCGCTTCGGGACTGCGATGGCCGCTACCGAAGTCGCGTCCGGAAAGAGGCAGAATCGTCGTCGAGGCGGCTTCCTCCACCCCGGGCAGGGCGCTCAATCGCTGCAGAAGCTGGTCGTAGAAACGTGCTGCATCGGCATTTTCAGGCGCCTTGCTCTCGGGCAGAGCGAGACGGAAGCTCAGGCGCTGGTCGACGTCGAAGCCGGGATCGATCTGCGACAGCCGGCCGAAGCTGCGCGCCATGAGTCCGGCCCCGACCAAGAGGAGAATAGCGATGGCCATTTGGGCTGTGATCAGCCCGCGACGCATGCGGTAGCGACCGCGTCCGAGGGTGGCGGACCGGCCGCCTTCCTTGAGCTGACTCGCCAGCTCGTGGAGACGGAACCGCAGTTGCGGGATGAGGCCCAGGAGGCCACCACAGAGTACACAAAGGCCCGCCACCGCCGCCCACGTCCTGCCGTCGATCGAGATCTGCTCCATCCGCGGCAGCTCACCCGGCATGCAGCGCAGCAGCACTCGCAGCGCCAGGTGGCCGAGACCGAGACCGAGACCGCCGGCGGCGGTGGCCAAACAAAGGCCATCGAGCAAGGACGAGACGGTCAACGAGCCACGGCCGGCACCCAGAGCGCCGCGGATCGCCATCTCCCGCTGCTGCCCTTCGGCCCGGGCAACGAAGAGGTTGGCGACGTTGACCGTCGCCAGCAACAGAACGAAGCCGACCGTCGCCAGGATCAAGCCCAGCACCGGCCCGACGTCGCCTACCACCACGTCGCGATACGAGCGCACGCTGACGCTGAAATCCGCTTCCGCCAAGACTTTCGCCGCCGGGTCGTCTGGGAACGTCACACGCGGATCGCCGAGGAGCTGCCGCAGCTCGGTCTGTGCCGTCTCGATCGAGCTGTGCTCAGCCAGTCGGGCGATCCCGGCCCGGCCAAAGGAACCCAAGGCTGCGGTGGCTGGGTCGACCACCATGGGCCGCCAGATCTCGGTCCTGGCGGAAGGAAATCTAAAGTCTTCCGGCAGCACGCCGATGATGGCGCCCCGCACGCCATCGACGGTCAGAGCGCGTTCGAGCGCTGCCGGGTCCTCCCCCAGGTGGCGACGCCAAAAGCCCTCCGACACGATGAAGGTCGGCGACGCGCCCGCTGCCCCTTCATCGACGCGGAACAGGCGGCCCAGGGTGGGCCGCACGCCCAGAAGCTCGAGCACCGAGGGCGTCACGGTGGCGGACCGCACTTGCACCGGGCGCTCCAAGCCGCTCACCGAGGCCCCGCCGTCGTCATAGAGGCCCAAGGCACTGAAGCTTCGGCCCTGGTCGCGGTAATGCAAATAGAGCCGACTCGACATCTCCATGTGAGGTAGATCGAGCCCAGGCGCGGCGTGATCGATCGCCACCAGGCGGTCCGATTCGGAATAACCCAAAGGACTCAACAGGACGGCGTCGACCACGGCAAAGATGGCGGTGCTCGCCCCCAGGCCGAGAGCCAGAGTGAGGACGGCGAGAGCCGCGAAGCCAGGCTGGCGGCGCAGGCGACGGGCGGCGAGGCGAAGAGCGTGCATGGGGGCCTCCATTCGGCGTCACGGTTCCGAACGAGCCGCGTGGTCTGGTGGGACCACGCGGTCTCGAGTGTCGTTCAACCGCCACAACGCCGGAGCACCGAGAAGGTTCCCTGCCGCACTCTACGGAACAGCCGAAGACACCTACCGGAGCTTGAACTCGAACGGCATCTCGATCCACATCTTGCCGGCGATGCCCTGCCGGGTGGCGGGCTCGAACCGAGCCAGGAGTGCCGACTGGCGCGCCGCCTCGCCAAAACCGAAGCGATCTTCCGCCGGCGCGATCGCCTGTACCACGCGGCCGTTCTCGTCCACCAGGACGCGGACGACGACCCGATCTTCCTTGCGACGGCGGCGAGCCCGCTCAGGGTATTCCGGATGGGGCCGATCCAGGAGACGCGGCGCAACGACCCCGGAACCGCCCGTGATGAGGTCACCGCGCTGCATTCCCGGCGCTGGGGGCGGCGGTGGCTCTTGCGAGCTGACAGGCTTCGCCGAAGCAGGCGGCACGGGATCGGCTGCGGACGGTGGCGGCTCTGGCCGAGGCTGCTTGGCCGCGACTCGAGTTCCAGCCGCAGGCCCCAGTTCACTCAGATCAGGCAGCCCCGACCTCCGCGAGGCGGGATCCACGGCCGACTCGCTTTCGGCCCTGGAGGTTGCGTTGCCTGGCTCCTGCCGGCTCTCGGAGGCCGACTCGGGGCCCTCACGGGTTGCGACGGAAGTCGAGGGCGGCGTTGTCGTTGGCGGTGATGACGGAGAGGGCGATGGTGGGCGCTCGATACTCCGTTGCGGTTGCGCAGCGGCCTCGACCGGCCGGCTCGATCCCACCGTAGGTTGACGCTCTGCCTCGGCGGCGGCCGAGCTACCGGCGACCGGATCCGAATCCACTTCGATCGGCGGCTCCGCACCTGAAGAAGTCGAAGACGGCGGATCCGAAGACGGCGGATCGCCTGATACAGGATCGCTTGATGTCGGTTCGTCGGTCGAAGGGCCCGCGGTCGGACGGTCGGACGACGAAGGATCTTCGGTCGGAGGATTCCCGGCCGGGGCGGCGGCCGCGGCGAGCGCTTCGACCGGCACGGGCTCTTTCGCCGATCGCCAGACCCACCAGGCGGCTCCACCGAGGATCGCCGCCAGGCCGGCGACGACCAGCCAAGTCATCGGCCCACGAGCTGCCGGTTGGACCACCGTATCCGTGGCCGCCGGCAAGCCGTCGGTCAACTCCTC
>JBCCGX010000182.1:0-11901 GCA_039029035.1 Acidobacteriota bacterium
CGGCGTCTCGAGCGAGAGCTGATTGCTGGCGATATTGCGCAGGTCGCTGACGACCTTGGGCATCAGCTCGGCAAGAGCCTCCGTCTCACCCTCGGTCCAGCGATCGAGGAGGTGGGTGATCTCACTTCGGGCCAACGTCATGGCGAGATTTTATGCCTAAGTTGCCCCTGGCGGCACCCGTCTTTTGAAACCAGATGGTCCCTGCGGAGGGCCTTTTACGCGTTTTGTTCGATCGATAGCGAATTTCGGCAGCGAATTTTCGGCAGGCAATCGCTGGGACTTCATGGCCGCCAGGACCGTCCGGCGGAGCTGTCGGGGTGCGCCTGAGGTTGCCCGGCAATCGGCGGAGCACTGGCATGGAAGCACTTCTCGAGACGTCCGGCAAAGGAGCGAGGGAGAGCTCCGCCACCAACGACCTGAAGACCCACGTTCTGATCATTGGTGCCGGGCCCTACGGCATCGCTGTCGCCCACGAGTTGTGGCAGCGCGGCATCGACTTCCTAATTGTCGGCGAACCGTTTGCCCTATGGCTCGATCACACCCTCGACTCAATGCGGTTACGGACCGGAACCCGGCTGAGTGAGGTCTATTCACCGAACGCATGCCACAGCCTCGCCAGATTCGTGGCCAAGAGCCCATGCGGCGAAGAGTTAGAAGCAGGCGCCAGTCGCATACCGATCGAAACCTTTCGTGGCTATCTGCGCCAGGTGCTGGAGCACTCGCCGTTCACCGTCCTGCGCCAGAAGGTGACGCTGCTCGAAGCGTGCGGAGGGCACTATCATGCACGTTGCTCACAGGGCCTCGAGATCGAAGCGCAGTCCGTAGTCCTGGCGACCGGGGCGGGGCCGCATCGCTACCTGCCGATGGCATTGAATCGGCTGCCTCTCCACCGGACCCTGCACAGCTGGGAAGCGCGTCGCATCGCAAACTTACGGCACCAGCGGGTGCTGGTGATCGGCGACGGCCAATCGGCGGCCGAGATTGTGGCGCACCTGAGGTCGAGCAACCGGGTCTGCTGGTCGCTACGCCGCCGGCCGGTCTTCTGTCGCACACCCCTGGGCCTTCCGAAGCCACTCTTCGAGCTTCTGCTGCAAGTTCCCAACACTCTCTTCCGACTGCCTCGAGGCGTCCGACGCCGGCTTTTCAAGGGTCTCTGCCGGACGACCATGACGCCAGATTGCTCAGAAATCTACGCCGACGATCGAGTCGAGAAAGTGTGGGGTGACGCCGAGGCTTTGGGCTTACGGGAGAGCGCCGGCAAGATTGTCGGTACGGCTGGAGTCCATTTCGACTATGTCGTGGCCGCCACCGGCTACCAAGCCTCCCTTGCCGGATTATCCTTCCTCGCCAGCGATCTCCTCAGGTCTCTCTGGGGGAACTCCAGGCTCGACCATGATTTCCAATCTTCAGTGCCCGACCTGTTCATGGTCGGAATCCTCGCCGAGGCCACCTTCGGGCCTTCGATGCGCCTGATCCACGGTTCGCGGTTCACTGCTCAGCGCCTGGGCGCTGCTTTGACTCGCCGCTATTCCTGAAGCGCCCCGATAGGGCTAAGCTACGCCGAGCCAGTGAGATCGTTCGCGACCTCACTTCAACTTCCAGACCGGTGCGACGACCTGTGCCGGCTCAGCTCTCCAGCAATCTCGGAGTCAACATGACGATTTTCGACCGGATTCGCAGACAGCCCGTAACTCTAGGACTCGCTCTCTTGCCCCTGACCCTCATGGCGTTGCCAGTGAGGGCGCACGACCCCGACGCCGAGGAGGGCGAAGCGAAACGCTGGCAAGGCGAAGCCGGCCTCTCGTTCCTATCGACCACCGGCAACACCGACACCGAGAGCTTCGGCCTCGATTTTCACCTCGACCGAGAGCCCGATCCCTGGGGACTGGGGATCAAGGTACAAGTGCAGCGCGCCGAAGAGGACGGATTGCGGACCGCCGAGCGCTACTTCCTCGGTCTGCGAGGCAAACGGGCGGTCGGAGAGCGCTGGGAGCTGTTCTTCGGCCTCTCCGGCGAGCAGGATGAATTTGCCGGCATCGACCTGCGCACCCTGGCCGAAGTGGGCTTCTCCTACCAGGCGTTAGTCGGTCCCAAGCACGATCTGGTGTTCGATATGGGAGCGACTTGGACCGACGAGGACCGCGTCCCGCCAGAGCTCGATTCCGACTCGATCGGCGCCATTCTCGGTCTGAAATACGAATGGCAGATCAGCGACTCGGCGACTCTGAGTGAGCGTCTGACCTACTACCCCAACTTCGACGACTCAGACGACTGGCGCTACGAGTCGACGACCGCCTTGACCGCCTCCCTCAACGCTCGGTTCGCCCTCCAGCTCGCCTACGACCTCCGCTTTCGCAATCAGCCGGTTGGCGACCGCGACGATACCGACGCCAGCACCAAGGTCTCGCTGGTGATGAATCTCTAGTTTTTTTGAGTTGGCTGGTCCCTCTCGGGGCTCTTTTCCGCGTTATGCCCGTTCCTAATCAGACGAATCTGACGGAATACCGCAAAAACGTTCGGTCGAAGAGACCCTTGCGTCCAACCCGACACCCGCTGGTGCTGACCGGCTCTGCCCCTCCCGGTCACCTGACCGGCTTCGCCTCTGCCGGTCGTCTGACCGGCTCCGCCTGCTGATCATCTGACCGCCTCCGTCTGGCGGTCGTCTGGTCGGCTCTCCTCTGCCGGTCGTCAGGCCGGCAGTGGGTGGGGTTTGGGTTGTTGGCCTGGGATCTTCGATCGAGATCCATGCCGCCAACGCGGCGAGAAGGAGATGGATCGATGCCAGCCAGCTTTTTTCGCGCAGCCTTTGTCCTACTGTTCAGCCTGATCTTGGCGGCCCCCGCTGCGGGCCGTAGCGCCAGCGGCGTGGTCTTCAGAGACTTCGACGCGGACGGATCCCAAGACGCTCTCGAACCAGGTGTCAGCAACATCACGGTGCAGATCTTCGACGCGACGGGCGCCACCGTCGGCTCGGCGACCACAGCGAGCGACGGCACCTACAGTGCGACCCTGAGCGTCGGCGCCGGCACCCAGGTGCGACTCGAGCTCAGTAGCCTACCGGGCTATTTACGCCCCGGTCCTTTCGGTTCCGACTCAGGCACCACCGTCGTTTTTCTGCAGGCGGGTGATACCGATGTCGATATCGGTTTGGCCAATCCGGCACAGTATTGCCAGGCCGCGAACGCGCTGGGCGACCTCGAGATGGCGACCAATTGTTATATCGACGGCGTCCAGTCGTCGTCCAGCGACGATGTGCTGGTGTCCTTCGACTATCTGGCCGGCGATACCGGACCGAGCGGCAATGTCGACCTGCCGGCCGAGGTCCATCTGGCGTCGGCGGACGAGATCGGTCCGACGTGGGGGTTGGCCTATCAGCGCTCATCGAGCTCGTTGTTCGCCGCGACGTTCATGAAACGTCACGTGAGCTTTCTCAGTGACGGTGCAACGGGCAAGATCTTCCGCATCGACCTGAGCGGCGGCGCCGTCACCGAGTTTCTGGACTTGAACACGCTCTTCGGCGCCGGGACGACAGGTGATGACCCGCATCCGGCGGGCACTGACCTTGAGAGGGACAACAACAACGACGGCGCCAATGGCGACATCAACGAAGCCTGGGACGCGGTGGGGAAGCGGGCCTTCGGTGATCTCGAGATCAGTGACGACGAGCTCACCCTTTACGTTGTCAACCTGGTGGATCGCGCTCTGTACTCGATCCCTCTCGGCACAGATCCGGCTAGCCCAACGGCGCCAACCTCCAGTGCTCAGGTGACGGTCACACCGATCCCTGATCCCTGCGGCAACTCAGCCGATGCGCGGCCTTTTGGCCTCGGCGTGAAGGATGGCTCGGTCTACGTCGGCGGCGTTTGCTCGGCCGAGTCGAGTCAAAACACCGACGATCTCAGCGCCTACATCTATACCTTCACCGACACCGGCGGCTTCGCCGGCACACCGATCCTGGCATTCGACATCGACCACCCGCGGGGCTGTGTGGTGATCGATGTGAACTGCACGGCGGCCGATTGGAATCCCTGGCGGCCGACGTTCACTTTCGACACGACGGACTTCAATCGCGAGATCGTTCAGCCCCAGCCGATGCTGACCGATATCGAATTCGACGGGGACGATCTGATCCTCGGCTTTCGCGACCGGTTCGGCGACCAGACAGGATACGATCAGTACAGCACCGACCCGACGGATGGGACGCTCTATCGCGGCGATGCGGCGGGCAGCGTCTTACGTGCCTGTCGAGTCGCTGGGTCCTTGACTCTCGAGTCCAACGGTTCGTGTGGTGGGGTGGCCGGCGCCGGTGTCGGTAATGGTAAGGGGCCTGGGGGCGGTGAGTTCTATGTCATCGACTACCCGCAGCACGACAAGGTGGCGCTCGCCGGCCTGGCCCAGGTGCCAGGCCTGGCCGACCTGCCCTTCACCATGTACGACCCGATCAATGACACCGGCTTCTTCTTCGACGGCGGAGCCGGTTGGAACAGCCATAGCGACGGCGCTAGCTCGCGCCGCTACCGCATCTATTCGACCGACAGCTCGGACCCGTCGACCTTCGCCAAGGGCGGTGGCTTGGGGGACGAAGAGGCGCTGTGCGATCCGGCGCCGATCGAGATCGGCAATCGGGTCTGGGACGACGTCGTCATCAACGGTGTCCAGGATCCCGGCGAGCCGGCTCTGGTCGATGTCGATGTCACCCTGGTCTGTGCCAGCGCCGGAATCAATGTGACGACCCAGACAGACGCCAACGGCCAGTACCTCTTCAACGGCGGCAACGTCAGCGGCGGAGTGCCACCGGCAAGCAGCTGTGAAATCCGGATCGATCTGACGGATCCCGATCTCGGCGGCCGTACGCCGACCGTCGCCAATGGCGGCAGCAATGATCTGCACGACTCGGACGGTATCCTCTCGGGCGGGCTGGTGGTCGCCAGCTTGACCACAGGCGCCGCGGGCTCGAACGATCACACCTATGACTTCGGTTTCGTTCTCGGTCCGCTCCCAATCGGAACGATCGGCGACACCGTGTGGTGTGACGGCCTGGAAGGCACCGGCAACGGCGTCTTCGACGCTGGCGAAGGCCTGCCCAGCGTGACGGTGAGCCTGTTCGACGACTCCGACTGCAACAACGTGGCCGATGGCGTCACCATTGCCACCCAGAACACTGCCGGCGACGGGCAGTATCTCTTCAGCAGCCTGCCGATCGGCATCCCGGGATCACCGGTGTGCTACGTCGTGCGCGTCGACGCCAGCGATCCCGACCTGGGCGCCTGCGACAGCCCGATCACGCCGGAAGAGTTCCAGCCCGATCTGGACAGTGACAATCCCGATAGCCCGACCAATGACTTCGGCTTCGAAGAGCCTCTCGGCACCGGCTCGATCGGTGACACCGTCTGGTGTGACGGCCTGGAAGGCACCGGCAACGGTGTCTTCGACGCTGGCGAAGGCCTGCCCAGCGTGACGGTGAGCCTGTTCGACGACTCCGACTGCAACAACGTGGCCGATGGCGTCGCCATTGCCACCCAGAACACTGCCGGCGACGGGCAGTATCTCTTCAGCAGCCTGCCGATCGGCATCCCGGGATCACCGGTGTGCTACGTCGTACGCGTCGACGCCAGCGATCCCGACCTGGGCGCCTGCGACAGCCCGATCACGCCGGAGGAATTCCAGCCCGATCTGGACAGTGACGATCCGGACAGCCCGACCAACGACTTCGGCTTCGAAGAACCTCTCGGCACCGGATCAATCGGCGACACCGTGTGGTGCGACGGCCTGGAAGGCACCGGCAACGGCGTCTTCGATGGTGGGGAGGGCTTACCCGATGTCACGGTCAGCTTGTTCGAGGACGCAGACTGCAACGACCGGCCCAAAGGTCCTCCGATCGCAACTCAGGAGACGGTGGCTGATGGCCAGTACCTCTTCAGCGACCTGCCGATCGGGCCGCCGGGATCCCCGGTGTGCTACGTCGTGCAGGTCGATGCGGCGGACAAAGATCTCGGCACCTGCGACAGCCCGATCACGCCGCTCGTCTTCGTGCCCGATCTGGACCGTGACAACCCCGACAGCCTGGTCAACGATTTCGGCTTCGAGGAGCCCCTCGGCACCGGATCGATCGGCGATACCGTCTGGTGCGATGGCTTCGTTGGCACGGGCAACGGCGTCTTCGATGCCGGTGAAGGGCAACCGGACATCACGGTGGATCTGTTCGAGGATCCCGACTGTGATGATGTGGCCAACGGCTCGGCTATCGCCACGCAAGTGACCGTCGGCGACGGACAGTACCTCTTCACCGGTCTGCCCATCGGGCCACCAGGATCCCCGGTCTGCTATGTGGTCGCGGTGGATGCCAAGGACAAAGATCTCGGATCCTGCGACAGCCCGATCACGCCACTCGTCTTCGAGCCGGACTTGGACAGCGACAACCCCGACAGTCTGGTCAACGACTTCGGCTTCGAAGAGCCCCTCGGCACCGGATCGATCGGCGATACCGTCTGGTGCGACGGTTTGACCGGCACCGGCAACGGAGCGTTCGATCCAGGCGAAGGGGTGGCCGGAGTGCCGGTCAACCTGTTCGAAGACACGGACTGCAACAGCCGCCCGGACGGCTCGGCGATCGCGACACAGAGCACGGCCGGTGACGGTCAGTACCTCTTTACTGACTTGCCGATCGGACCGCCGGGGAATCCGGTGTGCTATGTCGTGACGGTCGATCCACGCGCCGGCAGCCTCGGCACCTGCGACGATCCGATCACACCGCTCGTCTTTGATCCAGACCTGGACAGCGACGTCCCCGATAGCCTGACCAACGACTTCGGCTTCGAGGAGCCTTGTGTCGATGATGACGGCGACGGCCTGTGCAACGAGTCCTGCGGCGAAGATCGAGACGGCGACGGCGTACCGGACTGCCTGGACTTCGATCCGCAAGGCTATCTCTATTGCGAGGACACGGGTGAGATCCTCCCCGGAGGTAACGTCTCGGTGATCGGTCCCGGCGCGGTCGACCTGATCGAGGACGGCTCCGCCGGACGCTATGTCTTCTTCACCGACGGTACGCCCGGCGAGTACTCCCTGATCGTGACACCACCGGCCGAGTTCCCATTGAGTCGTGACTGTCTCGATATGGGACCGCTCGATCCGACCGGTAGCTCTGATCCTCTGATGCTCGGTGCCGGCGAGTACGACAGTAGTGGATTCCTGGTCTCGAGCCTTTGCCGCGACAACCCCTATCACCTGACCTTCGATCTCGAGCCTGGCGATCCGGTGATCATCAACAACAATATCCCGCTGCAATCCTGCGGTGTACCGCCCGTCGAAATCCCGACGCTGGGCGAATGGGGTCGATTGGCCTTGGTTCTGCTCCTCGCTCTCGGTGGCGCTACAAGCCTACGAAGGCGCCACAAAGCGCTTCTCTGATGGCACGAAGGGCGGAGGCGCCAGCAAGCCTCCGTCCTTCGTGCGGCCTCGTTTGGGCCCAAAGACTAGGCTGCCGAGGCTCGACGCAAAGAAATTTCAAAAAACTTGGCTCGACCTGGTCCCTCTTGACTCTCTTTTACGCGTTATGTCCATTCCAGCTCGGACGGACTCGGCAACGGGCTGCGAAAGGCTCGAAAAAGAAGATCACTTTGCCCAACCCAAACCTGCTGGTGGTTCCACCGGCTCCCCCTACACGGCGGCTGCCAGTGGGTTTGGGTTGGGTCGTTGATTCGGATACAAGCTCTTTCGATTCGCTTTCATCATGGCGCCGGCCTCGCCCTTTAACGATCCCCCCGGACGATGGACTGGCTGGTATGCAGTAGCGCTTTCGACGCTGGCCAGGTCGGTCGGCGCCATGGTGAACCTTCTCGATCTCCGGACGGTGACTGAGGCGCGAGGATAGGGCGATTATCTGTGGTGACATCATCAATCAGCGTGAGATGAAAAACGATTCCAATGCCGGCTGTCACGGCAACCACAACTTCACCCTCTGCGAGCGGGTGAATGCGACCACGCCTGCTACAAAGGCCCAGGCGGAAGTTGCGAGTAAACCCTGATCGGTATTGATTTCTCTCGCCGCCCCGTGCCGGCTTGCCGACACGGGGTGTTTTCACAGCCCGCTACGGTCTCGCCGGACCTGCTCTCGCGGGGGAAGCTCGCCCTTGCTGTGAATGAGCGGAACCACGACCTGCCCTTGCGTGTCGATGTAACCCCAGAGCCCACCGACTTTCACTGTGGTCTCGACGATAACCTTAGTCTTGCAACCGTTGCACACAACCGCCAGACCCGACTTGAATGGAAAGGCATAGTCCCAGGCCGGAGATATGACTTCAACAAGGTTTTCATCGAGAAAACCAACCTTGCCGGAGCGCTCCGTCCGCACCAATCCTTCGTCGAAGAAAGCCGTATCATAGCCACGCAGACGCGGCGCGGTCTTGCCGGAATCGAGGACGAACAGCCTCGTGCTTTCGACGTCAACTTGATAGACAGTTCCAGGCGGTGGGTTATAGATCGTTCCCGCGGCGACGCGCGCAGCCACCACCGCCGGGTCGACCGTGATCTCGCCGCTAGGGTCACGGGACGCACACCTTGCGATCTCGTCGACGCCCTCTTCGAGAGCGAGTTGGCAGGGCAGGGGCCACTGATTTTCGGGCGCCAGACTGCTGGACGCCAGACTGCAGGCCGCCACCAAGACCGCAGGGACAGCCATCGTAGCCTTGTAAAATCTTTGACTCATCGACCTTTGACTCATCGACGATCAGTATAGCATCCGACAGGCTCCTGCCATCTCGGTGGCAGGAAGGGTCGCGACGACGCCCGCGAGACTTGGTTCACTCCGACGTACCTCCTGCAGTTTGTTGTTCGCTGCCGCACGTCGATTCCTGCGCCGTGCACAAACGTGCAGAGGTGACAATCGGATACACCTCCTCCGTGCACAAATGTGTCGAGCGGAAAAACAAACGAGAATTTGCCGGAAACGAATGTGTTGCAGCGAGCCGCGGTCGGAAATCCGCCGGGCACAAATGTGTAGGAGAGAACAACCCTGGAGGTTCCGCCCGGAACAAACGCGCAGGGTGTGAAATCCTACCGCGATCGGCCGACAACGAACGTGCAGCAGCATGCATCAAAGTGCAGGCGGCCGGGAACGAACGTGCAGGACCGAATAGCGAGTGCAAATCCGCCGGTACAAACGTGCAAAGGCTGGCATCCGATGGCACTCCGCCGGGCACTGATGCCCCGCGGCAAGTCACGGCTGAGCCGCTCGAAGAGGGTTCCGTCGGGGAACCACACCGCGTCACGGACCAGACGGCGCGGCTCGGTGAAGGGCAGCAGGCCAAGGGTGTAGACGAAGCCTTCCGCCACGGTATGGCGAGTCCGCGCCCAGGGCTCGTTCTGGTCGTCGGCCGCCGCCGGTGAACCGTTGGCCGCTGGCGCGCTCGTTGCCGCGAGACCTTCCCGTGCCAAATCACGGTGGGTGGCTCATCTTCGGAAGAGATCGGCGGGTGCCCCAGAGGCACTCTGGCACCGGGCGATGCCCTTCAGCAAAGCGGTTCAGGGAAAAGCCTAACGGTCTCGCCACAATCGGCCAAGTCGAGCTCGGCTGGCCAAATCTGGATCGGGTGGTCCTTTTGCGCCGGCATTTACGCGTTATGTCCGCTCGGGAAAACAGTGAGCCCCAAGTGCCACAACGGAGGAGGGGCCGGGATCGAGGCATCGACCGCCACAGGAGGAGCCGACATGACGACTGCAACAGCCCTGGAAGAGACCGTCAAAGAGACCTTCGCGATGGATATCCGCCAGGCTTCGCTGGATGACCTTGCCGCCATCGCGGCGATCTATGACTACGAGGTCCACCACGGGATCTCCACGATGGATACGGTGGTTCGGACCCCGGAAGCCTGGCAGGCGTGGTTCGACTCGCACCGATGCGAAGCCCACCCCCTTCTGGTGGCGGTCGATGTCGACGATGTGGTGATCGGCTGGGGGAGCTTGTCGCCCTGGACTGATCGCGGGGGGCACGCTCGGACGGTCGAGCCCTCGGTCTATGTTCGATCGGACCGCCGCGGTCACGGCGTCGGGCGCTGGCTGCTAGGTCGCCTGGTCGATTGTGCTCGCGCTGCAGGGCACCGCGTCGTCGTGGGGCGCCTTTATGCCGAGAACATGCAGTGCCGAAAGATCTCTCGCGCCAACGGCTTCTCGATCGTCGGCGTGGTGCATGCCGCGGGCGAAAAATTCGGCCGGGTGCTCGACGCACTGATTATCGAACGAGTTCTCTAGTCCCAGGACGCTACCCGGTCGTCCTTGTGGCCCGCAGCGAGAGCGGCCCGAGTCCGCTCCGAGATGACATTGCTCTCGTACTCGGCCCGGTGAACATCGGGCCCCATTATGTTTGATACGATCGGTTCTTCAAGCTGAGCACTTGTTACGTGGGCGAAAACAGCAGAGATTCCCCCCTCTCGGAGTGAGTCTCACCGAACCGATCACATCCTACACATCAAAAACTGTAGGAAGCGTTGAGAAATTGGCTGGTCTCGAGGCATCCAACAGCGTTTCCTGGCGGCGACCCTTCTGTCTTGCTGCCTGCTTCCGCGCCTCGGGCGAGCCGCAGCGGGGAGAGCTACCGAGTGACCGAAGACTCCAGAGGATCTTCGAATCCCAGTCGGGATTTGTCTGAACCCGCTGCGCGGCGCGAGCCGCCGCCGGTTGGGCTCATCGTCGCCGCGCTTCTTCTTCACCTCCTACCATTCTTCGCGCGCCCCGCTCTGATTGGTGGTGACGAACCCCACTACGCACTGGCGGCCTACTCCCTTGGCACGGACGGCGACCTGGATTTGACGGATGATTACGTCGCGGTCAGGGAGGGTGCACTCGCTGCCGGCGAGAAACAGGCGGGAAAGGACCTGGATCGGCATTTGGTATGGGTCAATGGGCGACAAGTCTTCGCCCATCCCATCGGACTTCCGGCGCTGGCGTCTCCGCTGATCGCAACCTTGCAGATGATCAGCCCGGGGGCGGCGCCGGATTTACCTCTTGGCCTTCTCAGCCTTGCTGTGACGTTCGCCGGACTGGCTACGGGCTGGCTGCTGCTGCGAGACCTCGCCGGCGGAGCGCCAGTCGCTTCATGGTTGGTGTTTTGCGTCTACTTCTCGTCGCCGCTCTGGTACTACAGTCGCACCTTCTTTACCGAGTCGTACACTTGGGCCTTCGCGGTTCTGGGAATCTCGGCTTTGGCCCGGCGGCGCCCCCTTCTGGCTGGGCTCTTCCTGGCACTGACACTGGCGATGAAAGAAACAGCATTGTTGTTGGTGCTGCCCATCCTCCTCGGTGCTATGGCCTTGCAGGGTGTCGGTACGGCAGCAGTTGCGGCGATCGGTCCTGGTCTCTTCGGGTTGGCCTTCATAGGCAAGAACCTGCTCTTGACCGGCCAGCTATTCAGCACGTTTCAGCCATTCGAATACGGCGACTTCAGGTCGGGGGCTTGGGGCCTCTTGTTCGATTCTTCCCACGGTCTGTTCTGGTTTGCCCCGCTTCTCTGGGTTGCTATGTTCGGTTGGCTCGTGCGGCCACGGGATCGGCAGCAAGCATGGCTTGGCCGATGCTGCCTGATGGCCTTCATCGGGTACTTCGCGCTGACAGCGGCCTGGGTCGACTGGCGCGGCGGTTCTTCCTATGCCACGAGACTCCTATTGCCCGCACTTCCTGCGCTCGCAGTGCCCTTACTCCGCTTGACCAGGGCTCTACCTCAACGCCTTGCAGCCGGCCTGTTAGGGGGTCTCGCTACCCTGGGATTCTCGATCAACTTCTGCGCTGCCGTCGATCCGCGTCCGGCGTTGTGGGGCGCTTCGGTGGCAGATCTCGTGGCAGGTCAGCCGCTCGCATTCTTCGCCATCGCCCCTCTAACCGCTGTCACGCTGTTCTGGTCCAAGAACC
>JBCCGX010000183.1:0-11884 GCA_039029035.1 Acidobacteriota bacterium
ACCGTGCACCTCGCTCGACGCGAGGAGCCGTTCGAGCAACACGTTGCGATCAAGCTCCTCGGCCCCGCGGCGGCCTCCGAGAGCCTTCGGCGCCGCTTCCGTAGCGAGCGCCAGATCCTCGCCCAGCTCGACCATCCCCACATCGCCAAGCTGCTCGACGGCGGCACGACCGAAGACGGCCGACCCTACCTCGTCATGGAGCGCATCGAGGGCACTCGCATCGACGAGTACTGTGATCGCGAGCGCCTGAGCGTTCGCCAGCGCGTCGAGCTCTTCCGCCAGGTCTGCGCCACGGTGCAACACGCACACCAGAATCTCATCGTCCATCGCGACATCAAGCCGAGCAACATCCTGGTCACCGACGAAGGGGTGGCCAAGCTGCTCGACTTCGGCATCGCCAAGCTCCTCGACCCGGAGGCCTTCCCCGCCACGGTCGAGGCCACTCGCACGGGCTTGCGTCCCATGACGCCACCTTACGCCAGCCCCGAGCAGGCCTCAGGCGGCGCGATCACCACCGCTTCCGACGTCTATTCCCTCGGCGTGCTGCTCTACAAATTGCTCACCGGAAGGCTTCCCTTTGACCTATCGGGACTTTCGCCCAGTACCATCGAGACGGCGCTGGGCGCAGAGCCGCCCCGGCCGAGTGTTGCGGTCAAGCAGCCGGACCCAGCGCTCAGCACAGACAACGTCGCGGATACCGCCAGACTGCGCGGAGCTTCACCGCAGCAACTCTCGAGATCCCTTGCCGGAGATCTCGACAACATCATCCTTAAAGCTCTGCGCAAAGAGCCCGAACGGCGCTACGGCTCGGTCGAACAGGTGTCCGAGGATCTGGCCAGACACCTGAAGGGCCTACCAGTCGTGGCGCGTCCGGACTCCTTCGCTTACCGAGCGAGCAAATTCGTCTTGCGTCACAAGGCGGCTATCGCGGCCAGCAGTGCCTTTGTTCTGTTGCTCAGCGGATTCACCTTCAACTCGTCGCGCCAGGCGAGCCGTGTCGCCGAGGAGCGAGATCGTGCGGAACAGGTCTCAAACACCCTGGTGGACCTTTTTGAGGTGCTGGACCCGAGCGAAACCAGCGGTGAAGACCTTACGGTTGGGGAAGTCTTGGACAAGGGCGTCGAGCGGGTTGCTTCCGAGTTGGAGGATCAACCACTCACCCGGGCCGCCGTTCTGAGCTCTGTCGGGCGGGTCTACAGAAACCTGGGCCATTTCGGCCCAGCGCAGGACCTCTTGAAGGAAGCCCTCGTCATTCGCACCGAATTGCTAGGTGATGAACATCTAGACGTCGCCGACAGCTTGATCGAGCTGGCGGAGCTCCTGACACTGAGCCACGATTACGACGCAGTGTCTCTGTTTGAGCAGGCTCTCAGAATCCAGGAAAGCGCGCTTGGGACAAACCATCCCGCAATCGCCCGTACCTTGAACAAGCTCGGAACGTTTCATGGCAATCTTGCAGAACTTGACCAAGCCCGATCCCTGTTGACTCGTGCGATCGAGATTTCCGAGAGAACCTTGGGCCAGCACCACCCCGACCTGGCAGCGAGTCTCAGTGGGCTGGCATGGACCTACCTCGAAACAGACGCTCCCAAGGCCAGAGTCGGTTTCGAACGGGCCCTGGCAATTTATCGCCAGAATCCGGAAGAGAGTCTCGCGGCAGGTGGATGCCTGGAAGGCCTCGCTATGCTCCACACCGACCAAGGAGAGTTCGAGATAGCGAAAGAGTATGCCCTCGAGCGCCTGTCCGTGCAAAGGGAGCACTTGGGCACCGAACACTCCGACATTGCCTGGACCTTGTCCCACCTTTCTTACATCTATATGAATAGTGGTGCCTTCGAAGAGGCCATTTCATATGGTCGGGAGGCGCTCGATACTGCTCTGAAAAGCACCGGGCCCAACACCTCCACGGCCGCCCGGCTTTCCCATCATCTAGGAATCGCCTACCTGTGGAATGGTAGCCATGGACGAGCCCAAGAGATCTTGGGGCAAGCCCTCGAGATTCGCCGACATCTCGGAGACTACGACAACCTTGCAATCAGACCGCTGCATAATCTTGCTCGTGTACTCGAAAAAACAGGCAATCTAACCGAAGCGAAGAAGCTGTTCGAGGAATCTCTGGATCTCTGTAAGAAACGACTCGTGGTCTATCCCGGCGACCTGTCAACAAGATACCTATGGGCGATGAATTCCGTCGGTCTCGGCAGGATCTACCGCGCCCGGGGTAATACGACCGCTGCCGCACCCGCTTTTTCAGAGGCCATTGCTGCTCTGGAGGTTTCGGAAACCACAATCCGACTGCCGTTGGTCCTTCTCGCTCGCGCTGAGGCGCTCCTCTACCTCGACCGCATCGACGAGGCTCGGCCGACCTTCGACGATCTGCACGAACGTGGCTGGAAGAACCCGGACTTCCTGGCGCTCAGCCAAGAGTACGGACTGGAACCGCAGGCCCAGACGCTCTAGACGAAGTCACCAATGAGTCTAGGCACCAAAGATGACCCCTAAGCGCTGGCAGCGGATCGAAGAGCTAGCCGATCAGGCCCTGGCGCAAAGCGCCGTCGAACGTTCACGATTCCTCGCCGCGGCCTGTGACGGCGACGCGCGACTGCAGCGCGAGGTCGCTGCTTTACTGGAGTCGCTCGAACAAATCGAGACCTTCATGGAAGCCCCAGCGGTCGAAGCTCTCGACCTCGACGGCGAGTCCGCCGAGCTGCCTGAGACCGTGGTCGGCCGACCCGGCGTCAACAGCCCGGTACAGCAGCGCATCGGGCCCTACCGGATCCTACGAGAGATTGGCCGCGGCGGCATGGGTACCGTGCACCTCGCTCGACGCGAAGACCCGTTCGAGCAACACGTTGCGATCAAGCTCCTCGGCCCTGCGGCGGCCTCCGAGAGCCTTCGGCGCCGCTTCCGTAGCGAGCGCCAGATCCTCGCCCAGCTCGACCATCCCCACATCGCCAGGCTGCTCGACGGCGGCACGACCGAAGACGGCCGGCCCTACCTGGTGATGGAGCGCATCGAAGGGACTCGTATCGACGAGTACTGTGATCGCGAGCGGCTGAGCGTTCGCCAGCGCATCGAGCTCTTCCGCCAGGTCTGCGCCACGGTGCAGCACGCCCACCAGAATCTCATCGTCCATCGCGACATCAAGCCGAGCAACATCCTGGTCACCGACGAAGGGGTGGCCAAGCTGCTCGACTTCGGCATCGCCAAGCTGCTCGACCCGGAGGCCTTCCCCGCCACGGTAGAGGCCACTCGGACTGGCCTGCGACCGATGACACCGCCCTATGCCAGCCCTGAGCAGGCCTCAGGCGGCGCGATCACCACCGCCTCGGACGTCTACTCTCTCGGGGTACTGCTCTACAGATTGCTCACCGGAAGGCTGCCGTTTGACCTATCGGGGCTTTCGCCCAGCGCTATCGAGCGAGCGCTCGCCGAAGAGCCGACCCGGCCGAGCGTAGCGGTCAAGCAGCCGGACCCAGAGCTCAGCCCAGGCAGCGTCGCGGATAACGCCAGACTGCGAGGCGCTTCACCGCAGCAGCTATCGAGATCCCTTGCCGGGGATCTGGACAACATCATCCTCAAGGCTCTGCGCAAAGAGCCCGAACGGCGCTACGGCTCCGTCGAACAAGTGTCCGAGGATCTGGCCAGACACCTGAAGGGCCTGCCAGTCGTGGCCCGTCCGGACTCCTACGCTTACCGAGCGAGCAAATTTGTCTTGCGTCATAAGGTGGCTATCGCGGCAAGCAGTGCTCTTGTTCTATTGCTCAGCGGATTCACCTTCAACTCCTCACGCCAGGCGAGCCGTGTCGCCGAGGAGCGAGATCGTGCGGAACAGGTTTCAAATACCCTGGTGGACCTCTTTGATGTGCTGGACCCGAGCGAAACCCGCGGTGAAGACCTTTCGGTTGGGGAAGTCTTGGACAAGGGCGTCGAGCGGGTTGCTTCCGAGTTGGAGGATCAACCACTCACCCGGGCCGCCGTTCTGAGCTCGGTCGGGCGGGTCTACAGAAACCTGGGCCACTACGACCAAGCCCAGAGCCACTTGAAAGAGGCCGTCGCTATCCGTCGTGAAATGTTAGGTAACGATCATTTGGACGTCGCCGACAGCTTGATCGAGCTGGCGGATCTCCTGGAACTCCGCCATGATCACGACGCGGTGTCTCTGTTTGAGCAGGCTCTCAGAATCCAGGAAAGCACGCTTGGGAAGAGCCATCCCGCAATCGCCCGTACCTTGAACAAGCTCGGAACGGTTCATGGCAATCTTGGAGAACTTGACCAGGCCCGATCGTCGTTGACTCGTGCGATCGAAATCTCCGAAGAAACTTTTGACCATCACCATCCGGACCTGGCAGCAAGTCTTGGTTCGCTGGCATGGACATATCTCGATACGGACCCTCTCAAGGCCAAAGCCGGTTTCGAACGGGCCCTGGCAATCTATCGCCAGAATCCGCCGGCGACTCTCGAAACAAGTGGATGTTTGGAAGGCCTCGCCATGCTCCATGCTGATCAAGGAGAGTTCGAAACAGCGAAAGAGTACGCCCTTGAGGGACTGTCTGTGCAACGGGAGCTTTTGGGCACCGAGCACTCCGAGATCGCCTGGACCTTGTCTAATATCTCTTACATCTTTCTGAACAGTGGTGCCTACGAAGAAGCCATTTCCTACGGCAGGAAGGCACTCGATATCGGCTTGAAAAGTACCGGACAGACTAGTGGCACGACCGCCCACCTCTCCCATCATCTAGGCATCGCCTACCTGTGGAACGGCAGCTATGCACGAGCCCAAGACACTCTAGAGCAAGCTCTCGAGATTCGCCGACATCTCGGAGATTACGACAACTTTGCAGTCAGGCTACTCAACAGCCTCGCTCGCGTTCACGAAAAGCAAGGCAACCTGTCCGAAGCGAAGATGATGTTCGAAGAGTCTCTTGCTCTCTACGACGGGAGACTCGCAAGCTCGAGCGACCCGTCGTTGGCAAGATACACTTGGGCGATCAGCTCAGTCGGACTCGGCAGGATCTTCCGTGCGCAGGGAAATACGACGGCCGCTAATCGCGCCTTTTCTGAGGCTTGTGCTGTGTTGGACACTACCATCCAATTGCCCATGGCCCTCCTGGCGCGGGCCGAAGCACTCATCTATCTCGATCGGATCGAAGAAGCCCGCCCGATTTTCGAAGAGCTGCACGAACGCGGATGGAAGAACCCGAACTTCCTGGCGCTCAGCCGGGAGTACGGACTGGACTCGAGCGCCCCAACGAGGCCATAACTTCAACCGCCGATGCGGAACATCTCGACCTTCTCCGCCGGCACGAAGCGACCGCTCTCGAGCGCTGCGGTGCGCTCCTCGGAGTAGCGGTCGGTGCGCTGGCTCCAAATCGAGCGGATGTGCTGGCTGAGCTCTTCGTCGCTCGCGCCGTCGCGCAGCGGGGCCTTGAGATCGTGGCCGACGGCAGCGAAGAGGCAGGTGTAGAGCTTGCCTTCGGCCGACAGGCGCACCCGCGAGCAGTCGCCGCAGAAGGGCTGGGTCACCGACGTGATGACCCCCACCTCGCCGCCGCCGTCGCGGTAACGGTAGCGATCGGCCACGTCTCCAGCTCGGACCCGACCGACGGGCTCGAGGGGGAACACCTGATCGATCCGTTCGACGATCTGCTGCGCCGAGACCACCCGTGCCGGATCCCAGGCGTTGAGCGTGCCGACATCCATGTACTCGATGTAACGCACCACACAACCGTTGTCGCGGCCGTAGCGGGCGAGGTCGACAATCTCGTGATCGTTGACCCCTTGCATGACCACCACGTTGAGCTTCACCGGTCCGAGACCCGCGGCCACGGCGGCGCGAATTCCGGCCAGAACCCTCTCCAGATCGATGCCGAGCCCACTGAGCCGACCAAAGGTCTCGGGATCGAGCGAGTGCAGGCTCACCGTGACCCGTCCGAGACCCGCTCGGCGCAGGCGCTCGGCCATCTTCGGCAACAGGTAGGCGTTGGTGGTGAGGGCCAGGTCTCGCAACCCTTCGATCTGCGCCAGAGACTCGACCAGGTGCTCGATCTCCGAACGCAGCAAGGGCTCGCCGCCGGTGAGACGGATCTTCTCGACCCCTTGATCGACGAAGAGCCGCGCCAGCCGCGTCACCTCCTCGAAGGAGAGGATCTCGGGCTTCGGTACGAAGCTGTACTTGCGATCCGCCGGCATGCAGAACGTGCAGCGAAAATTGCACCGATCCGTCACCGAAATCCGCAGGTCGGACATCGGGCGCGAGAAGACGTCCCGGGGGTGATGAACCTCGACGCTCATAGATCCCAGCTTATCTCGATCCCGCAGGGAACTCTACTGAGGTCGGTCTCGAACGACGCCTGCCGATCCGTCCCCGAATGCCAGCCATTGCGCCCAGAATTTGTGCAGTTTCGTCGCCATGGGTATACTCTGCCACCCGCCCGATCTACAGCTCAGGCTGAAAACCTCGATTTCTGCCAGCGAGGACCCGTACCATTCTTCGTCGACTGCGCATCCCTCTCCGCATCGGCTTGTGGAGCACGCCCCTTCTCTGGGCGATAGTCCTGCTACTGTCGATTCGCGGACACCAGGAAGCAGCTCTACTCGAACAGGCCAATGCCCTCCTGGTGCGCGGCGAGAGCGATCGAGCCATCGCGCTCCTGAGCGGGCTTCACGACTCCCCTTGGAGTGGCGAACAGGCCCGCGCCGGACTGGTGATCGCCTCAGCTCTGGTGAGTCACACGCCGCAGCTGGGAGTCGACACCCTCGATTCATCGGCCTTCGCCTTGCCACTGATCACCCGCACCGCCTTTGAACGCGGCGAGTTCCAGGCCGTCCTCCGCCTGACCGAGGTAGCCGAGAATCTCGGCCTGCCGACTGTACCTCTGTTGACTGCCGCGACCTGGATCGAGCTCGACCGACCTCACGAGGCGCACCCTGTCGACACGGCCAGCCTGCAACTCGCAGGCAATTTGGGCCGACGGGTGGCCCATCACCTCACGACGCCAGAAGAGCAGGGCGGCGTTCTGCTTCGCGATCGCTTTGGCCTGCCGATCGGTACTAGCCGCGCCGGCGAGCTGCGGTTGATCGACGACGTGCGCCCGGAGCTGGTGCCGCGCGCCGTCGCTGACGTCGCGACGATGCATCATCCGGCCGGTTCACTGCGTCTGACACTCGATCTCGAGCTCAGCCAAGCGGCGATCGAGGCTTTTGGCCGCTACCGCGGCAGTATCGTGATCGTCGATCCGTATTCTGGCGAGATCCTTGCTGCGGTCAGCGATCGCCGCACCTGGCGCAAGGGCGGCACACCCGCCTTCGAGCAGCTGCGTGAGCCGGCCTCGATCGCCAAGCTGATCACCTCCACTGCCGCCTTGCGGGCCGGTTACGATCCCGACGCTGAGCTCGGCCGCATGCGCTGCCGCGGCCACGAGCGCTACGCCGGTAAGCTGCTCTACTGCCCGAGTATCGTCGGCCGCTTGCGCGGGCTGAACCGCGCTATGGCCACGAGCTGCAACGTCGCCTTCGCCAGCCTCGGCGTGCGTGTCGGCCGCCAGGGCATGCTGCAGGAATTTCGCCGCTACGGCTTCGACGCCGACCTGCCGTTCCCAAGCGGTCAGATCGTCCAGGCTTACGGCGACGATCGGCAGCTGGCCGATCTCTCGATCGGGCTCGAGGCCACCACTATCACGCCCCTCCACGCGGCCCTTCTCGCGGCGGTCATGGCAGCCGACGGCGTGATGCCCGAGCCGACCCTGGTGGCGGCCGAAGACGGCCGGCTCGGTCTGCATCCGCGGCCCCTGCCGGCCCGCGAGGGCCGCCGAGTGATCGATCGCCAATGGGTGCCGGAGATGGTTCAAGCGATGGAAACCGTCGTCCAGCGTGGCACCGCCCAACGGGTGTGGCCGCCGCCCAACTTTCCGGTGGCGATGAAGACCGGCACTGCCTCGGACCCGCGCTACGGTTTCCATGTCAACTACATCGGCATCGGCCCGATGCCCGACGCTCGCCTCGCCTTCTGTGTCCGGGTCACCGACCAGCGAACTTCGGCCAAGGTGCGCTATGCCGCCCAGCAGGTCACCTATCGCCTGCTGCGCAAATTGGGCCGCATCGCCGAGCAGCGCGGCTGGGATTCGGAAGACCCCGGCTTTGCTTCGCCGTTCGATGGCGGGCCGTCGACGATCCGTACCGCTGCCTGGGGCGGTGGCCCAGATACGCCGGCGCCGTCGACGCGGCGCAAACGGGTCTCGGCGCGTTAACGTCGCGGCGCAACCGGATTCCGGCACGTTTAGGGCACCCAGGGCGATGCCCTGGGCTAAAGAATAACGGCCCGATGGGCCCAGGGCAACGCCCTGGGAACCTGTCGCCCTGGGAAACCACCCCCTGGGCTCCTCGAAACCGATTCGCCTACCGCGGCGGCATCCGCAGCGCACCATCGAGGCGAATCGTCTCGCCGTTCAGGTAGGCGTTGCGAACGATCGATTCGACCAGGCTGGCGTATTCGGCTGGGTTGCCGAGGCGGCGCGGGAATGGGATGCCAGCGGCCAAGGCGTCGCGCACGTTCTGCGGCAAGCCGGCCAAAAGCGGCGTGTCGAAGGTACCCGGGGCGATGGTGACCACGCGCACGCCGGTCTTCATCAGGTCGCGGGCCGCCGGCAGGGTCATGCCGAGAACACCGCCCTTGGACGAGGCGTAGGCGACCTGGCCGATCTGGCCTTCGTAGGCCGCCACCGAGGCGGTGTTGATCACCACGCCACGCTCTCCGTCCGTATTGGGCTCGTTCTTGGCCATCGCCGCCGCCGCCAAGCGCAGCACATTGAAGGTGCCCAGCAGGTTCACCGTGATCACCTTGCGGAACAGCTCGAAATCGTGCGGCGAACCGTCACGGCCGACGACTTTGGCCGCCGGGCCAATGCCGGCACAGCTGACGGCAATCCGCAGCTCGCCCATGCCGGTGGCGACGTCCACCGCTTGACTGACGCTCTCCGGGTCGGCAACGTCGGCCTGGGCGAAGGCGACGCCGTCGCCCAGCTCGGCGGCCAGCGCCGTACCGCGCTCACTGTCCAGATCGACGATGACGGCACGACTGCCAGCCGCGACCAGCTGCCGAATCGTTGCCTCGCCCAAGCCTGAAGCGCCGCCCGTGACCAGGGCGACGGTCTCGTTTGTAATCTCCATACGATCAATCCTCCGTCGGTGAAGGTGGGTCGGTCGAGTAGTCGTAAAAGCCGCGGCCGGTCTTGCGGCCAAGGTCGCCGCGCTGGACCCGCCGCTCGAGGGATGCCGGCGGCCGGTCATCCGGATCGCCGGACTTGCGGAAATTCTCCAACCGCGCCTCGTATCCGATATCGAGCCCGCTGAAGTCGCCGAGCTTGAACGGCCCGAGTGGATGGTTGAGGCCCATCTCGCAGGCACGATCGATGTCTTCGAAGCTGGCAACACCGTTCTCGAGCAGGAAGTAAGCCTCGTTGGTGATCGCTCGCAGAATCCGGTTCACCAAAAAGCCCGACAACTCCTTGTGCAGTATCACCGGCTGTTTGCCGATACGACGTGCCAGCTCGGCAGTGAGCTGCACCGTCTCGTCCGAGGTCGCCGCGCCTTTCACCACCTCCACCAGCTGCATCACCAGGGGCGGGTAGAAGAAGTGCATGTTGACCACCAGCTCGGCCCGCTCGGTGGCCGAGGCGATCTCGGAGTTGCCGAGATAGGAGCTGTTGGTGGCCAAGACTGTGTGGGGCGGACAGAGCTTGTCGAGCCGGGCGAAGACCTCGCGCTTCACATCCAGGATCTCGACCACCGCCTCGATCACGAAGTCGGCCTCGCTGCAAGCCGCTTTCAGCGAGCTGGTGGTACTGAGCCGGGCGAAGGTCGCTTCGACCAGGTCGGTCGTCATCTTGCCCTTTGCCACCCGCCGGTCGAGGTGCTGCCGATTGCCTGCGATCGCTTTCTCGAGCTGCTCGTCCGAGACATCCTGCAGTGTCACGTCGAAGCCGTGCATCGCTGCCTGGATGGCGATCTGCGCTCCCATCTGGCCGGCACCGACGACACAGATCTTCCGAAGTTCCTCGATCTTCATACTCTCTCCCTGATCTTCTTTGGATGGGGCGGGCCGGCAAGCCTCGATTGGGGCGCTATTTATAGCACGGGGGTAATGCTCCGTCCATGGCTGCACCGGCCAGCACGCCTGGCCGAATCACCGCCCTCGGATCTGATGGCCTGGCCCCACAATGGATGATGCCCAAGCTGCGCTCGTGTCGTCCCCCGAGGGGGTCCTGGCGGTCCTCGTCGGCGTGGTTGCCTTCTGGTTCTACATCGAGAAGAAGACCGGCTGGAAGTTCTTCCAGTACATGGTGCCGTTGATCTGGATCTACATGACTCCGGTGGTGCTCAACAACACCGGGGTTATTCCGCCGGACTCAGCGGTGTACGGCGTGCTGCGCAATTTCGGTTTGCCGATGTTGATCTGCCTGCTGTTGCTGTCGGTCGATGTCGGCGCAGCGGTGCGGATCATGGGCAAGGGCGTGCTGGTGATGCTGCTCGGCACCCTCGGCATCGTGGTCGGCGGCACGGTGGCGTACTTCATCGTCCACCGCTGGCTCGAACCTGACGCCTGGAAGGGCTTCGGCGCCCTGGCCGGCAGCTGGATCGGCGGCACCGGCAACATGGCAGCGGTGTCCGAAGGGCTCGACACGCCGCCGGAGCAGCTCGGTCTGGCGGTGGTGGCGGACAACGCGGTCTACATCGTCTGGCTGCCGATCCTCCTCGCGTCGAAGAACTTCGCCGAACGCTTCAACCGCTGGGCCAGGGTCGACGAGGGCCGGGTCGCGGCGATGGAAGCGGCGGCGACGGCCGAAGAGAAGGAAGAGCGCGTGCCGAAGATGCTCGACTACATCTACCTCGGTCTGCTCGCTTCGATGGTCACCTGGATCGCCGCCGCTCTGGCGCCGGTGCTGCCGGAGTTTCCGCCGGTGCTCTCCACCAGCGTGTGGAAGATCCTACTGGTCACTACCCTGGGAATCCTTCTCTCGTTCACCAAGGCGCACCATCTGCCGGGGTCACACGAGCTGGCGATGGCGATCGTCTATGTCTTCGTCGCCGGCATGGGCGCGCGCGCGTCCCTCGAGGGGCTCGACCAGGCGCCAGCCTTCCTCCTCGGTGCCTTCATCTGGATCTTCATCCACGGTGCCTTCTGTCTCTTCGGCGCCTACCTCCTGCGGGTCGATGTCCACACCGTGGCGATCGCCTCGGCGGCCAACGTCGGCGGCGCTGCCTCGGCACCGGTGGTGGCGGCAGCCCACCGCGAGAAGCTCGTGCCGGTGTCGATCCTGATGGCACTGATCGGCTACGCCGTCGGCAACTATGCTGCGACCCTCACGGCTGGTCTCTGCCACTGGGTCGCTGGCGGCGGTTAACCAGACCCTAGCGCGCTCACTCCCCGTGGTGGTGGGAGTACCAGTGTTCGATCGCGATCATTCCGACGCCGACGGCGGTCAACACCCCGTGCACCTTGTCGAAGCTGCCCGCCAGGATACAGCCGACCACGGTCGCAGCACAGATCGGCGGACCGAGCTTGCCCATGAGCTCGATCCAGAAGCGCGGGTGATTCGGCACTCTTAGATCATAGCCCAGATCTCAGCAGGATCACCGTCTCAACAGAGTCTCAAGGAGATTCTCAGCTTGTCTCACCCGGCGGGCCGACCTGCTCGAATGCGACTAACCGAAAGCTAGCAATCTAAAGGCTTTCCCTGATTCCTCGCGGCTGGCACACAGGTTGCGATAGGGGTGATGTCTCGGCTGTAGGCCATCCAGAATCACCTCAGTGAAGGGAGTCTCTATGCGTCCATCGCAACGCGCGCTCGTCTTCGTCCTCTCTCTTGCCTTGACCACGACACCA